>JAYRNY010000795.1:0-6733 GCA_041911975.1 bacterium
ATGGAAAGAGAATACAAAACCAGCCCCAGTACAACCAGCAAGAATTTTCAAGAAGTTCAAAAGCGCTACAAGCAAGAACTGAGCCGCTACCAAAAGCAGATCGAAAAGTCTAAGAGAAAAGTCGAAACGGCACGCAAATAGCTCTATCTTTTTGCCTTTGATTCCTTTATTCTGCCGATTTCGGTATTAATAGAACCGCAATTCACGCGATTCAATGATTCGGGAATTCGACTTAATGAGGCAGGAACCAAAGGCACAAGACGAGAGATTGAAAACTCGCAACGGAAATTCCGGAATGGATCCGTTGCAGGCAAACGCGCGCCGTCTGTGGCAAAATCCGCGCATTGAAGCAGCTCTGCTTCCTTTTGCGTTGCAGACTACGCAAGCGCATTTGCGTATGCTGGGCGACTGCGCTCTCATCGATCCGGATCTGGCGGCAGGACTGGCACAGTCTGTCGCCGAGCTGAGAGAAAAACTGAGAAACGGTGAGTCGATTCTCGACAAAGACGACGAAGATGTTTTGACAGCAGTGGAGCGGCATCTCGCTAAAACTCACGGAGCCAACGCAAATGCCGTGCGACTCTTCTCGAGCCCTCGCGAACATCTTTCTGTAGACACACGGCTCTGGATGCGAGACACCGCGCTTGCTACCGCTGCCAGCATTGCCCAATTGCGTTTTACTCTTCTCAATCTCGCCGAACAACACACCGAGATCATGATGCCCACTTACGTGCATCTGAAGAAGACCCGCGCTGTTACTCTTGCTGATTTCTGGCTGACTTACGAGATGCGTTTTGCACGCGACTTCAAGCGCCTGGAAGAGATTCGAAAAAAGCTTGATACATTGCCGCTCTCAGAGAATGTTCAACTCTCCAACGGAAAAGTCATCGATCGTCAAAGAGTGGGGCAGTATCTGGGCTTTTACACTGTTCTGGAAAATAGTCTCGATGCTGCGACCGACCGTGACTACCTGCTCGAGTTTGCTGCTTTCGCTTCAATCTTAAGCGTGCACATCTCGCAATTGTCGTCCGATCTCATGACTTGGTCAACCCAGGAGTTTGGCTTTGTTCGCCAGACCAAACCCTTCAACTTCTACGATCAAGAAGTTTCCCACAAGCGCAATCAAGAAATTCTGGCAGTCCTGAGAACTAGACCAGCAGCCGTTTTCGGCGACTTGCAGGAAACCCTCTCAGCCATGAAAGGTCTGTCGATAAACTATAGCCAGGACTTTGAAGAGTGCGTCCCGCCGGCGATTGATATCTCCGACAACATCAATTTCCTCATTGACCTGCTCATTGCCTATCTTCCGAATCTCGAGTTCGACATCGAAGCACTTAAGGACGCATCAAATCCGGTAATCGTCTCGGGCGAATCAGCGATCAATTTCTTGGTGGACCGTGGTGTCGACAGAAAGAAAGCCGAAAAGGCCGTTGAAGAGCTGGTCGAGTACTGCAAACAGAGACGCAAGTCGCCGTCGGACATGACCCTCAATGAGTGGACGCAATTCTCCATGGCCTTCGACTCGGATATATACGATGCGATTGCCAACTCAGAGATGGAGCAGTCGACCGGCTATGGCAACGAGTGGCACATTCAAGATCTCGCGCGCAAAGTAATGGAGAACATACAAAGCGCACGCCTCACTGTCGAAGACGACATGACCACCCTGGGTGCACCGGATCTGCACATCTGACGCATTTGCTAAAGTGAATTTCACCGTTATAGAAAGGCCAGCGCCGGCGCGATTTGGCGGTATTTGAGACGGAGCAAAGCTTGTCGGAGGTAAACAAGGGCTACTGTTTACCTGTAGACTATGGGGGTTTACCAAGGTTTTACTCTGTGGAGGGGCTTGCGGATGCAGGTCAGAAATAGTTGAAGGCAATGCTGCTGGCGGCAGGCGTGGGATCTCGCCTTGAGCCTTTGACTACCCAAGTTCCCAAACCGCTCGTTCCGATTGCCAATGTGCCGGTCATGGAGCACATTTTGCGGCTGCTCAAAGCGCACGGCATCACGGAAGTATATGCAAATCTGCACTATTTGCCCGAGAAGATCACTCAGTACTTTGGCACCGGCGAAAAGATGGGGATGAAACTCACTTTTCACTACGAAGAAAAACTGACAGGCGACGCCGGCGGCGTCAGAGCCATGAAAGAACATTTGATGGACGACACATTCATCGTCGTCATGGGTGATTTGCTGACTGACGCTGATCTGACCAGCATCATCAAACAGCACAAAGACAAAAAAGCACTTGCGTCGATTGCCATTAAAAAGGTTGATGACGTCACTCGCTTCGGCATCGTTGTGCAGGACAAAGAAGGCTTCATCACCGGGTTTCAAGAGAAGCTGAGAGTGGAAGATGCACTTTCGGATCTGGCGTCTACTGGTATATATATTCTTGAGCCGGAAGTTTTTTCGCACATTCCTGCGACCGGTGAGTTCGGTTTTGGTCGTCAGCTTTTCCCCCAGCTTGTGGAGAAAGGCTTGCCAGTATTGGGAATTGAGATGGCGAAAGGAACTTACTGGTCCGATGTCGGTGCAATTCCTCAGTAGTTAGAATCGAACTTCGATGCACTCGACCACAATGTGAAACTGTACACAAATGGTCAATCGAAAAACGGCAACTCGCACGAAAACAAGCACGCGGGGCTCTTTCTTGGTGAAGGAACGAAGATTCACGACACTGCGAAAACTGACGCGATCTTGATGACAGGAAAAAATTGCGAGATTGGAGCTAACGCGAATCTTTCGGGACACGTGATTCTGGGCGACAATTGCGTCGTGGAAGAAGGTGTTTCACTGACCAATTGCCTCGTATGGGCCAATTCGAAAATTGGAAAAGGCAGTCAATTGACGAGCACTGTTGTGGCTGGAAACACAACCGTACAGCCCAATGTCAGACATGATAAAGCGGCGCTCGTGCCCGGCCAAACTATCGTAAAACCACTCGCATCGAACGGCGTTAAGTAAGAGATTGTAGGGTCGCATTGCATGCGACCTTTCTGCGGTGCTTTATCTGATAGATTTAGCCCGTTTCCGCTGTATGGGCGGCATTTTTGCCGCCTGTGTGGGCGAGCCGCCGACACTCCAAAAAATGGGCGCGTGCAACGCACCCCCACGTTTGCGAAAACAATTTGCGCGTGCCAAGCGAGTGACACGCGCAAAACAAAGCTAGAATCGGTAACTCTGGGCTACTGACTATGCTGCATTTTGCTCAGTTTGAGCCGCCTTCCAAATTTCCATCCACAACCAATAATGGAAGGGATTGATATCGTGTGCGTCGGTCGGTTCGTCCGGCTGCAGCAACGAGAGCCAGGTATGCGGATTTGGAAAGCGCTTCGCAAGAGAGTAGCAGTCCGCCATCCAGAGAACTTGTTCTGTTGTATCCTGCTGAGTAACCATAGCGGCATTCCCCGTAGAAGCGATGACAGCACTGTGGAAAATATTTTTTCCGGCTGATTTCCATTTGCAGGTACGTTTTGTTTGAGACCAGGTCTCAATGCCCCTGCAATTAAGTAATACCCAGTCTTGCCGCGAATGAAACCGGGTTTATTTTGTCATTACACTACAAAATCGGCGTGGGATAACACTTTCGAGTGATGCCAGTAATTCATTTCGAGCCTGATTCTAGCCTGGCGGCCAGCTCATCGCCCGCCCGCCCAAAATATGAATATGCAGATGGTGAACCGTTTGTCCGCCATCATCACCGGTATTCACGACCAGCCGAAAGCCGCCATTCAACTGCTCTTTCACAGCGATTTCTCCGGCTCTCGAAAATAGATGTCCGACAAGCGAAGTATCACTTACTTCCAATATGTTTTTTGCATGGTGACGCGGGACCACGAGAATGTGCGTGGGCGCTTGCGCATTGATGTCGCGAAAGGCAACCAGGTGCTCGTCTTCTGCGACAAGTTTTGCTGGAATTTCCCCGGCTACGATCTTGCAAAAAATGCAATTTGGTTCTCTGTACTCGCTCACTTAATCGATCACCCCAGTGACATTCAGGATACTTTGTTTCCTGATTTGCTCAGCTCTGAAGATTACACCGAACATCGTTATTGATATGTAGTCAGGTGGGATTTGTTACCGCTCGAAAAGTAAAAGTCCAAATCCAACATAAAATAGCAATTTCACAGCTTAGTTTATGGTAATTTCGTGTAACCATTCCGGGCATAATGCCAAGACTAGGTAGTATTCCTAGGCAAAAATTTGGGCACGCGCGTTGATAAAGGGGAGATTACATGACCACTGAGACCAACCTTCTGCCGCGTATGGTGCAAATGCAGAAGGCATTGCTGGCATCCTTGCGATTGAAAGATGTGCTGGATGCGGCGGTCTTGCAGTTTGCAGAGCTTTTGGGAGGCGCCAAGGTGGCAATCTTCCTGTCCGACAACGAAAGCCTGGCGCTAAAACTTATGGCCGCCAAGGGTTATTCGGACGCCTCGCTCGAGCAAATGAAGATCTTGCCTTTCTCGGCAGAAAGCTTGCTCAAGTACGTTGTCCAAAAGCGGACTCCCATTGGTGTGCAAAACATTCAGCAGGCGCCCGAGATTAGCAATCAGATCATGCGCCGCGAGGGCAGCAACGGGCAAATCGCTCTGCCTTTGATTTCGGCAAACTTGCTTGTCGGTGGCGTTTTGATTGAGGTCCACAACCAGACTTTCCTCAACTACATCGATTTCCTCAAAGACATAGCCGACATAGTCGCTCTGGCTATCGCCAATTCCATTCTTTTTGGAAGAAGCGAGTACGAGAGAGAACGTTTGAGCACCCTGTACAAAACCTCCTGCGCGCTGTCCGGCAGCGTTTTGGAAGTGGGCGATGTGCTGCAAATCGCAGCCGACACAGCACTCATCCTTGGCAACACCACCACTTGCGCCATTTTGTTGCTGGACGCCAACAAACAAGGTTTCCACCTGGCAGCCTTCAAAGGGTTGGATGGCAGCAGCCTGGGCGATTTCGAGATGGGAACGCAGGGCACAATCGGCGGCAATTGCATTCGCAGCGGCAAGACAGAATACATAGGAGACGGTGCCCGCGAACCTTTCGGGCTTCCCAGAGCTATGGGCGGTGCTCCTTTTATGTCGGTCGTGGCCCTGCCTATGGTCTATGACGGTCAGGCAATGGGCGTGCTGGAGGTCTTTTCCACCGATACCAGAGCCTTCCACCGCGAACAAATCGATCTGCTCGAGTCCCTGACCAGCCAGGTCGCCACAGCCATGCACGTGGCGCTGACCCATGA
This sequence comes from bacterium, assembly GCA_041911975.1. GTDB lineage: Bacteria > Cyanobacteriota > Vampirovibrionia > Obscuribacterales > Obscuribacteraceae > QKMZ01. The sequence goes on from JAYRNY010000795.1 coordinate 5,243, forward strand.
ATCGACTGCTTCTCAGTCGATTTTGGATGCTCACACGGGGCTCTACAACCGCCGACACTTCGAGGAATCCCTCTCAAAAGAGACGGAGAGAGCGGGCAGGCACAAGCATGAATTCGCTTTGCTGCTCGTTGACCTCGACCATTTCGCCCAGGTCAACGACCACCTCGGGCAAGATAAGGGAGACGAAGCCATCAAGCATGTCGCAAAAGTGATTAAAAACGCGCTGCGTGACATCGATATCGCCTGCCGTTATGGTGGCGAAGAATTTGCCATCATCTTGCCGGAAACGCCGAGAGCGAGTGCCGGTGAGGTTGCCGAGCGTTTGCGCCAGACCATTCGCAACGCGACTGCTCCGGGTGTCGGCACGATCACCGTATCCATCGGTGTGTCCACTTACCCCGGCAATTCCGAGAATTCTCAAGAGCTGGTCAAGTGCGCAGAGCAAGCCCTGGACATCGCCAAATATGAAGGCCGAGACCGGGTCAAAGAAGCCGAGACAGGCAGATACATTGCTACCGGCCCGATTCCGTGGGAAGAAATTGCCAACCAGGCAAAAATGTCTGTGGTTAACGAGCGTCAATCTCGTTTGCAAAGCCGTTTGACGGTTGCCCCCGAATTGGCGTCTTGGATGACCAAACAGCCTACGCTCGTGAAGAAGAAAGGGCAGCAGGAGTAGTAGTCGATCATCTACTTTTGTAATTGGACATCAGGTCAGGCGTGGTCCCGCTTCAGGCCGCCTGGGCCGGCTGAGGGGCTTGCCAGGCAAGCAAAACCGGCGAGCAGAAAAGATTAAGAAAAGAGCAAAACCAGCGCCCGCGCTTGATCGCATAGTTAAACTTCCAAGTAGCAAGGGTGTATGTGCTTCTCCCAGAGAAGTGCGTGACAACCCCTTTGTGCACCCTAGGGCGCGAGTTTTTACTCGCGATTAGAATCGAAAATTGGAGGATATACCATTGGGCACTGCATCTCAGTTGAAAGTTCAATTGAAACCGCTGGCAGACCGCGTTGTGGTCAAGAAGCTTGAAGCTGAAGAAAAGACAGCGGGTGGAATAGTCCTGCCTGACACAGCTAAAGAAAAGCCCCAGCAAGGCGAAATCCTGGCTGTAGGCGCTGGCGCTCTCGACGAAAAGGGCGGCCGCAAACCGATGGAAGTAAAAGTCGGCGACAAGGTTCTTTTCGCCAAGTACTCGGGCACCGAAGTGAAAATCGACGGCGTCGAATACTTGATTCTTGCAGAGCGCGACATCCTCGCAGTAATCGGTTAATCACCGACTCGCAAATATTTAGCTAAACGTCAAGCAACTAAGTCTAATTACAGACAACTTTTCCAATCAGGAGAGGAATTCCAAAAATGGCAAAGCAAATCGTATACGCGGAACAAGCACGTCGCGCTCTGGAGCGCGGTGTTGACCAAGTCGCTAATACCGTAAAAATCACGCTCGGTCCTTCCGGCCGCAACGTAGTTCTCGAAAAGAAATTCGGTTCGCCGCA
>JAYRNY010000796.1:0-2640 GCA_041911975.1 bacterium
TAGACCTTTGATCCAATAAACAAAAAAGATACAAGTGCGCGACATAATTAGTCCCTATCGCACCCCTGACGAACCAAAACGGTTCGGAATCCCATGGTTTACAAGACCCGATTGAAAAATCTAGTTGGTTTGCTTTTCGCCGCCGGGCTTACGCTTTTGCCGCCGGCGGTATTTGCGCAAGACTCGCTCCTGCAGAGCTTCATGGATAAAGGCGAAGAAGCGCAAAGCAAGGGGCACTTCTTCGAAGCTAAAAAGCAATATGAGGCGGCACTGTTCGCCGCTGAAAAGCTGAATGAAAACGATCCGAATTTGGAGAAGGCGATTACAGCGCTGGCTAAACTCGATTTGCGGCAGGGCGCCTACGATGATGCAGAAAAATTGTGGAAACGTCTTTTGTCGATGAAAGAGAAAAGCTGCGGGAAGGACAGCACCAGCTCTGCTCCCGTGTTGATGCAGCTATCGATAGTAAACAGGCATCAACGCCGCTACGCCGAGGCGGAAACGATTGCGGAAAAAGCGCTGGGCATCGTCAAAGGAAGCAAGACCGAACCGTGCAAAGAAATGGTTCCTTACTTGATAAACCTTTCGACCATCTATCTGGACCGCAATCGCTTCGATGCAGCAGAGAACATGGCAAAGGCTGCCATTACTCATTGCGATAAGGCAGAAGGTACAGCCAGCTTGCAACTTGCTGATGCACTGAGCGCACTCGCCAATATTTACGCCGCCCAGGGTAAATCGACAGAAGCGGAAAAATTCAGCCAGCGTTGCATTGCCATAAGGGAAGCAGTGACGGGCAAAGAAAGCGGCTCCACAGCCGAAGATAGGATCCGGCTGGCAAATATCCTCAGCGAGCAAGGGAAATTTGAGGAGGCGGAAAAATTACTTGCGCCTTTGCTCAATACGCAGAATCCAAAGAACAAGATATCTGATGATGTGCGCTTGAAGATCGCCCGTGCGCTTTCGACAATTTTGATCGAACAAGAAAAAACGCGAGATGCGATTCCTTTACTCGAGCAGGCATTGAATCTGGCAGCGAGGACGGCGGGCAGCAGCTCGACGACGTATGGAGCCGTCTCGACGGAACTCGGCATGGCATACATGGACGCCGATGACTATGTGCAAGCCGAAGCCGCGCTCAAGAAAGCGCTCAATTGCGACGAGCAAATCTTAGGGAAAGACAGCGCCGGCATCGCGCCGGACTTAAACAATATTGCTCTACTTTACTTGAAGCAAGGCAAATATGATTTTGCAGAATCACTTTACAGACGTGCACTCGAGCTTTGTCAAAAAAATCTCGGTGAAAACCATCTTGATGTCGCGTCGTGTTTTAACAACATAGGTTTTGTCGAACGCAACAGAGGTGACTACAAAGACGCAGAACAGTTCGTCAGAAAAGGGCTGGCGATAAGAGAAAAGGTGCTTGGTCCGGACCACCCGCTGGTGGCGCAAAATCTCGTCATTCTTGCCGACGTTTTGAGGTCTCAAGGAAAATCCGATGATGCAATAAACTTGCTCAATCGCGCCATCGCCATCAAGAAAGCGCAAAAGGGCGATAACACTTTAGAAATCACCAGCATTGAAAAGGAAGTCGCAGACGCGCTTTTAGCGGCAAAGAGATATCCTGAAGCGACTGAAAGATACAGAGAAGTTTTGAAAAACGAGCAATCGCTGGGCGGCACCGATAACGGTGCCATAGCCAGCGATATGGCCAATCTTGCTGAAGCACTGCGCGCTCAGGGCGAAGTTACAGAATCATCGGAACTGAAAAAGAAGTCCGACAAGCTCAAAGCAACGCTGCCCGGGTACAACTCGACTGACGTGACGATCACCGAGGATGCCACCCTGAGCCAGCCGCCGAGACCCATCAAGGACAAGTGGGCGCTTGTTGTCGGCATCAGCAATTTCAAAGATCCTTCCATCAATCTCTGCTATGCGGCAAAAGATGCCACTGACTTCAAGAACTATTTGATCAAAGAGGCAGGCTTTGCGCCCGATCACGTAAAGCTGCTCACCGACGCACAAGCAAGCAGAGAAAACATAGTCGGCTGCCTGGGTGAAAAATGGCTCGGTCGTGTCGCCGGCCCGGACGACCTCGTCGTCCTTTACCTATCGAGCCATGGCAGCGCGCCGGAAAAGGAAGTAAACGCCAACTTCATCGTCACGTATGAAGGCACAAAGGAAAACCTTGTTTTCAGCGGCATCCCCATGCAGTGGTTGACCATCGGCATCAAAGACGTCTTGCACGCAGACCGGACACTCTTGCTGCTGGACGTGTGTCATGGTGGCGCAGTAGCAGGCGCGAAAGCATTGAAGCGTGAATTCGACTTCTCACCAAGCAATATCAATGTCGGCCCCGGTCAGCTCATCCTCGTCTCTTCCATGGACGACCAGATATCGTGGGAATCAAAGCGCTACCACAATGGCGTTTTCACGCACTACCTGCTGGAAGGCCTGAGGCAAAACAACAACCACGAAAAAATGGGCAACGTTTTCGCTCACCTCAAAGAGAAAGTCGAAGAAGAAGTATTGCGCGATCGCGCGGTGCTCCAGACACCGATGATGTTCAAGAAGATAGTCGGCGGAACAGAAATTGTCCTTTCCGACCCCGGCATCGCACCCAAAGTCGGTGGGGGCACA
>JAYRNY010000797.1:0-3056 GCA_041911975.1 bacterium
ATCACGCAATGATGAGATAGACGAAAGATATAGCCTCAACAGCCATCACAAATATCATCAAACCTGGCAGTCATGCGCCTTTCCTGGTATCCTTAATGCTGACGGAATGGGCGGAAAAAGCCGCAAAGCGAGAGAGGTAGCAGCATGCAACAATACCTTGACTTGATCAGATTTGTACTCGAGGAAGGCGAAAGACGCGAGGACAGAACTGGCACGGGCACAATCTCCTTGTTCGGCACACAGACCAAATACGACCTGCGCAAGGGCTTTCCTCTATTGACGACCAAGAAAGTCAATTTTGCCGCTGTTGTCAGAGAGCTGCTCTGGTTTCTCAAGGGCTCAACAAACATCAACGACGACCTGCACGAGCACACCAATATCTGGGATGCCTGGGCGAATGAAGAAGGTGAGTTGGGTCCTATCTACGGTTATCAATGGAGAAACTGGCCGGCATACGATCTTGATGAGAAGTCAGGTCTGTATAAGAGACGGCACATCGATCAGATTCAAAACGCGATTGATTTGATCAAGAATAATCCCGATTCCAGACGGATTATCGTCACGGCTTGGAATGTCGCCGACATTCCCAAAATGGCGCTGCCTCCCTGCCACATGATGTTCCAGTTCTACGTCATCAACGGCAGGCTGGACTGCCAGCTCTATCAACGCTCAGCAGATCTGGCAGTGGGCGTTCCATTCAACATTGCCAGCTATTCGCTCTTGACGATCATGATGGCGCAAGAGTGCGGTCTGACGCCGGGCATTTTCACTCATACGATCGGCGATGCGCACATTTATTCAAATCACATGGAAGGGCTGCAAAAGCAACTGCAAAGACAGCCCGGTCCGCTGCCTGCGGTGGAAATTCCTGTAAAGCCGGTTCTCGAAGTCAAGTTTGAAGATTTCCTTTTGAAGAACTACGATCACCAGGGCTTCATCAAATTCCCTGTTGCCGTCTAGACGGAGACCTCAGTGGCAGAAAAACTCGAAATAGTCGTGGCAGCCGATCTCGATAACGGAATTGGCAAGGATAATTCACTGCCCTGGCGCATACCAGGTGACATGAAGTTTTTCCAGTCACTCACAACCGGAACAACCGATACATCAAGTTCGCTGAAGAACGCAATCATTGTCGGGCGCAAGACCTGGGAATCGATACCGGAGAAAAGACGCCCACTCAAAGACCGTTTGAACATCATTCTCACGAAAAAAACTGAGATTAATGCGCCGGATGGAGTCATCGTCTGTAATAGCCTGGAATCCGCGCTCAGTAAGCTTGAGAACATTCCGCACGAGCACTGCTTCATCATTGGCGGCGCGCAGATTTATAAGGAAGCATTGCAACACCCGCAACTGACGACGATTCACCTGACGCGCATCCTCAAAGAGTTTGATTGCGACGCTCATTTTCCCGCCATTGATGACAGATTTGCGCTGGCCTCAGTGTCGGATACGATGGAAGAAAATGACATAGAATACCGATTTCAGCGCTACGAACGAAAAGGCGCATTGTAAGTGAGCGGACAAAACCCGCACGATAACTCCAGTAATCCCATGATTGGACGCGCATTCGTCTTCATAAATTACAAACAGGCAGCCCATTTCGGGCACATAGGTTGGGGAGTGAAGCTGGAGGGCTACGACCGCTACCTGTTTGGTTCTACGGATCATTTGATACATCATCAAATGCACGATTTGATCAGCTGGATCAGGTATGCATCAGTTCCCGTCGGCGCCGATGTCGACTACTGGAGCGAAGAAGGGACGCTCGCCAATATGTTGGAAGTGATGAAGACTGGCAACCATATACGATACCATCACTACAAAGCGTTTCCCGTGCCGAACGCCAAACCGAAAGAAGCCATGCAAGCAGCAGAAGCAAGCGGGGCAGGCGGCTGGGATGTGCTGACAAACAATTGCGTGCATCAGACTTTCAGCGTCCTCAACACCTACGGCGCCGCACTGCCGGCGCCGCCGCCTTTGATACTGGGCATCGGCCTTATCCCCAGAGTCTGGTTCAAGGAAATCAAAGGCGAAATCGGCGAACTGCGCCATCCCAGCACTCCAGGGCTGTAACCCTGGTTCAATAAAATTGGCGTTTAAGCCCGCTGCCCGGCGCTTTCGGGACAAAACACCCTGACACAAGCGCGGCATTTGTGGATAATTGAATCAGGTTGGAAACTCCGGCGGAAACTGTCAAGTCCATGAACCTGCTTGCAAAATGAATCAACTTTATGAGCGGCTTGTTAATTTGCTGGGCAAACCAGAGAACGATCCAGGATGGAGCGAAATTTTGGCTGACCTAGGTTTGCCGACAAGAACGCAAGAACGCGGCCGCGGCAGCGACAAGCGCTGGGTGAAGACATTCGATTTCGATCACCTGGGATTCCACTTGACCTATGACGTGAAGCGCGAGGTCTTCGCCAGCATCAGTTTCGGATTCAATACAGCAGCAATTAAAGCTGGAAGTGCAAAACCATTCAAAGGTTTGCTGCACGCCGGCATCAAACCGACAGATACACGGGACCTGGTCGAGCAAAGGATGGGAGTAAAGCCGTATTTCGTGACCGATCAGGAATTGAAGAAAAAAGTGTGCGGCGCCACATCTTACGACGCCGGGCGCAACCACTGGGAAAATTATGAGCTGCCCCCCTATCACTTCACCTACATCTTCGATGCCGTGGACGAAGGAATCTCCCTAGTTGACGTCGATCTCTCAAGGAGAGCGGCAGCGGCACAACAATAGGTAAGCATGGGGAGAATCTAATTTTCCGCTTGCTCGGACCTTCTTCGCCGATTGTCCCAGATGAACAGCGTCATCGGCGGAAGCAAGCTCGCCGGAATGACGACTGCCGAAAGGCAATTGATGAAGTGCGCGGCAGAAAGCAGAAACGTTCCAGCCAAACGCAAAGAATCCAGGCGTTCCATAAATGAAGCTCGTTCAGCCTCTGAAGCAATGTGTTTGGGGTCAAAGATTTGAGATGCACGCAGGCTGGCTTCAGTATGCTCGCCAGGGACGCAAGTGCCGGCAATGAAAGCAAAAAGTAGACTGTGAG
>JAYRNY010000798.1:0-3782 GCA_041911975.1 bacterium
CAAACTCCGAAGCTTCGCGAACTCCTCATCGACATTAAGAAGAATGATCTCACCATCGATCACCTCAGCCAGGATCAAGTCATCCAGGCTGGGTACAGTATCGATGCCTTTGAGCGTGCCCGCACCATCGTGCAATCGTTCGAGCAGTTCATCAAACAGCACAAAGACGGAATCACCGCCTTGCAAATCCTCTATAGCAAGCCATACAAGCAGCGGCTCACGTTCGAGAACATCAAGGAACTGGCCGATGCCATCGAAAAGCCGCCGTACCTCTGGAACGAATCCCAACTCTGGCAGGCGTATGCCGCGCTGGAGAAATCCAAGGTCAAAGGTGCCAGTGGCAAGCGAATTCTCACCGACCTGGTCTCCCTTGTCCGTTTTGCAATCCATCAAGACAACGAGTTGGTGCCGTTCCCCGAACGAGTCAACGCCAACTTCAATACGTGGCTCACGCAGCAGGAAAAGAGCGGGAAGAAGTTCACTGAAGCTCAACACCACTGGCTCGAAATGATCCGCGATCACGTCGCCGCTAATCTGAGCATCGAGAAGGATGACTTCGAGTTGGCCCCTTTCAATCGAGAAGGTGGGTTAGGGAAGGTGCATCAAATCTTCGGGAGTGAGCTGAATCAGATCATCGAAGAGTTGAACGGGACATTGGCTGCATGACTGGGCAAGACGGGAGTGTGACAATCGCTGTCCATTATTCCCGGCATGGTCTACCTTCCGATTGGGAGAGATCAAAGTTAGGGGATCTGTGCGACACAACAAGTGGTGGAACACCCAGCAGAAAGATAGAAGCGTACTTCAAGGGGAATATCCCTTGGGTGAAGTCAGGTGAGTTGCCAGATGGGTCAGTCATCGATATCGAAGAATACATCACTAAAGAAGCCATTGAACAATCGAGCGCCAAACTGTTTCCAGAAGGTACGTTGCTCATCGCCCTCTACGGGGCAACAGTTGGTAAGCTCGGAATTCTAACGCGACCGGCCGCAACTAATCAGGCTGTTTGTGCAATCTTTCCCCGCTCTGATCTCAATACGAAATATCTATTTTGGTATCTCCTATTCGCACGCCCAGATCTCATCACAAAAGCCATAGGTGGGGCACAGCCAAACATCAGCCAAGGTATTCTTCGGAACCTTGAGATTTCAGTCGCCCCATCACAGGAGCAAGCAAGGATCGTCGCAGAGATCGAAAAACAATTCTCCCGCCTCGACGAAGCCGTCGCCTTGCTCAAGCGCGCCAAGTCCAACCTTAAACGCTACAAATCCGCTGTCCTCAAAGCCGCCGTCGGAGGAAAACTGACCGAAGATTGGCGCAAGCAGCATCCCAAAGTCGAGCCAGCCAGCAAACTCCTCGAACGCATCCTTGTGGACACGCGGGCAAAGGATAGCCGCCAAGAGAGTGAGCGCTTGGATGTATCCTGTCTTGAGAAATTGCCAGAAGGCTGGCAGTGGGTGCGAGTAGAAGACGTCGGGCATGTACAGTTGGGTCGCCAAAGAGCACCCAAATATCATTCAGGAAAACACATGCGGCCCTATTTGCGAGTTCAAAATGTCTTTGAAGCCCGCATCGATCTGTCGGATGTGATGGAGATGGATTTCCCTCAAAATGACTACAAGAAGTTCAAACTGGAGCCCGGCGACATTTTGCTGAATGAGGGCCAAAGTCCTGAATTGCTCGGTCGTCCGGCGATCTATCGCGGAGAACTTCCTGGCGCATGCTTCACGAACACCTTGATTCGCTTCCGAGCCTATGCCCCGCTTACACCCGAATTTTCTTTGATAGTGTTTCGGGCGTATATGCGAACTGGTCGGTTTACTCGCGAAGGGACCATTACCACGAATATTGCTCATCTCAGTGCAGGTCGATTTGCACGGATAGAGTTTCCGCTTCCCCCACTGAAAGAGCAGCAAGTAATCGTCGCCGAAGTCGAGCCTCGCCTGTCCATCATCGACGAACTCGAAGCCGTCGTCGAAGCCAACCTCACCCGTGCCGAGCGCTTGCGGCAGTCGATTCTTGCCCGGGCCTTTTCTAGGTCGTTTAGGACGAGCTAATGGGGAAGATAAAAAACCCACTGCAGTTCTCCCGTCACTTTGGAGTCAGTCCTGCAAGGCTTAGCGCATTGGGGGTGTTGGACCCAACGCTCAATGTAGATGCCAAGTTATTTATTGATCCCCTGTTGTTCAAGTTCAGTAAGCATCCTGAAATGCGGCAGGCAGATGGTACTTATAAAAAGTTCTTTGCTGATGTAATCAAATTACTTGTGGTTTCAAGAGCAGAAAATGATCTTGCCTGGCGAGCTGCTTACAAGAAGTTGCTATTTAAAGAAATAAAGGGAACCTGCCTTGGCTACGGTGCAGCTTCGATCCATGGGCGTGGACCAGGTCCTAAGCTAGCTAGAAGGCTGACAGCTACTGCCAAAGAAATCGTTGATCTTGGAATTCGTGATCCAGATCTTTTTATTTCTCTCCCTCTTCTGGAAGAAGATGTAGGGCCGGATCTGATCAGTGACATGGCAACGAGTATTATCCTTCCAAATCTTGTTCAGTTTAATGAACGAGTGCAAGGAGCATTGAAAGTTCCAAGGGAGGAGTTTGAATTGAACGGTCTTGATGCCAGCCTAGCGGTTAACCCCGTGGAGACACCTAGAACCCCAGTTCTCCTAGTTCCTAAAGATGTTCTCCGAGACCTTCCAATTGCGAACGACTGGGACGATGTCTGCAAAGCGGCTCAAGAAACCGCCGTGCTGCGAAGTAAGGTTAATAAACTGATTGGCGAAATCTGGCAGGCCAAGACGAGGAAAGATAAGAAAGCGATTAGGGAAAGTGTCTTAGCAAGCCATGAAGCATTTAACACTCTGCTTCAGACTATCCATCAAACTATACCTTCGTCATATGATTTTGACGCCGATCCTGAAGGGCTTCTTGTTTGGAGACGTATCCATGAGACAATTGCAAAGGATTTTCCTTTAATACTGAAGGCAGCTGAGCCCGTCGATCTTAAGCAAGCAGACAAAGTGGTGTCTCAGATTATCGCGCAATTCCAGCACCTCATTGAAAACCGAGGGTTGTCTAAGGAACTTTGGCATGATGGAAAGCGTCGTAACGAGAAATCAGTTCAAAGGCTCTTCTTCGCAGTTGCCGACAGCTACTGTAAAGCAAACAACTTGGACATTAGTCCTGAAGCTGACACGGGGACAGGAGAAATAGACTTTAAATTCTCGCATGGCTACAACTGCCGGATATTGGTTGAGATTAAACTATCGGATAACCCAAAAGTCGTCGGAGGCTATGAGAAGCAGTTAGATGCTTACAAGAAGGCCGAACACACAATGCGAGCGACCTATATCGTGATTAATGTGGGGAAAATGGGAAAAAAAGACAAGGAGATATTAAAGCTCCATCGGGCGCGCAAGAAAGAGGGGCTTCCAGCTTCAGAAATCGTACTCATTGATGGTTCAATTAAGGCATCTGCAAGCAAACTTTAGAGAGGCCTGTTCATGACTTTGACTGCCATCGTCCAAAAGCTCTGGAACTACTGCAACGTCCTCCGCGACGAGGGGATAAGCTACGGCGACTATCCTTCGGCAACACTCAGGACAGGCGTCGAGCAGTTGACGCAGATGCTATTTCGCGACGCTGTTGGCGTTGGCAGGGTATGCTTCTGGCAGCGACCATAGTTGCAAGGAATGGCTAGTTCCAGTACATGAAGGTACGCACAAGGGAGGTCAATCGTGAGACAGGTGATTATTTATCGTGGAGAGGATGGCTATTGGGTAG
>JAYRNY010000799.1:0-8011 GCA_041911975.1 bacterium
TCGTACAAAGAAGGCGCTGCCTGCGATGGTTGCATTGCTCCGGAAAAAAGCGATGCAAATGCAAAAAGAAAGAACCACGAATTCCGGGCTTTGGCTCTGATTTTCAAGTTCATTACTCCAAGCGATTCATAATCATGCCGGACTCATCGTGCCGGCTCAGGCGGTGATTCAGGCTCATTGGCTTCGCCGTACACCTCTTGTGTCGTCATCTTGCGACGGTTTCTATGCCCATTGAGCACCAGCGCAAAAAAGAAAGCCATGGCTAAAACGGAGCCACCGACTTGAAGAAAGTACCATTCTTGTTCTACAAGTCTGGCCGCAACCAGACCTAGCAATGCTGACACCGAATAGATCACATAAGCTGTTTTCTTCTGAGAAAGGCCGGTATCCAGCAGACGATGATGGATATGTTGTCGATCAGGCTCAAACACAGACTTGCCTCTTGCAGCGCGACGCACTATCGCCCACGATGTATCGAGAAGGGGGAAGAACAAAATCAAAAGCACGAGAAACGCAGTAGGAACGATAACCGTTGCTGCAGCGGCTCCCTTAATCACACCGGTTATGGATATAGCCGCCAATACGAATCCGACCAGATAAGCCCCTGAATCTCCTAGAAATATCCGAGCCGGATTGAAATTCCAACGCAGAAAGCCCAGGAGCGCCCCAGCCAAAACCGCAGCCATCAACCCTGCATATGGTTTATCGATATTATGTGCAAGTGACACGCTCCATATTGTAAGAGCTGAAATTAGAGACACACCGGCGGCTAAACCGTCCATACCATCAATCAAATTGACTGCATTAGCAACACCAACTAACCACAAAACCGTAATCGGCAACGAAAGTATGCCCAATTGAATGGGCTCGCCAGGAATCAAATGCAAAAAACCAAGATCGATTGGCATCCACGATGTCGGAATGGGAATTGCTCGAATGCGCACTCCCAGTGAATAAGCTGCCCCAGCAGCTAAAACCTGAATGATGAGCTTCATTTTTGCGGGCAACGATTCGAGGTCATCAATCAAGCCCAAAATAAAAACGATAGTACCGCCAACGGCTATTCCAAGCCCACCTTCAACGATGCGGGCGTCCTGAGGGAAGCGGCCGGTGATAACAGCCAGCGCCGCCATCGTCAAAATGAAACTCATGTAGATGCCGACACCGCCCAACCTGGGAACGGCAACCTTATGAATGCGTCGCTCATCTCCAGGCTTATCGACAAGTCCTAGTTTTAAGGCTCGCTGTCTAATCTCGGGAGTCAACCACCAACTGACTGCCAGCGCGATCAAAAATCCCGGAATATGTGTTTCATCCAACTTATTCTGCGAGATCAGCACCGTCCAACCAATGCCTACAAAGAGCACCAGCAACTGGCAGATGAGAGTTCCGTATCCAGTTTGCTTTTTGGTAGGTACCACTGTCGTATTTACTGATTTGGTTTTGTTTTTAGTTTTACTACTTAGCACGAACCAACTCGTCTTCTGAGCGATAAAGCGGAAAACGTTCGCACAATTCAGCGACTTGCTTGAATATGCGCTCATGCACCGCCGTATCTTCCGGATTGCGCAGTTTTTCGGCAATCAGGCGTCCCACAATCTCCATCTCAGCCACGCCCAAACCGCGCGAAGTCACTGCCGGCGTGCCGATTCGAATACCGCTTGTCACCATTGGTTTTTCCGGATCATTAGGCACGGCGTTCTTGTTGGTTGTGATATGAACCGTCTCTAGAATCGAACATGCTTTCTTGCCCGTTAGTTTAATCGGGCGTAAATCGACAGTCATCAGGTGATTGTCGGTTCCGCCTGAAACAATTGCCAACCCTTCAGATATGAGGGTTTCCGATAGCTTTTTAGCATTCTCTACAATGCGCTTTTGATATGCCTTGAATTCCGGCTGCAATGCTTCGTGAAAAGCCACTGCTTTAGCGGCGATTACATGCTCGAGCGGTCCGCCCTGCAAACCGGGAAATACAGCCTTGTCGATTTCCTTGGCAAATTCTTCTTGGCACATGGTGACACCACCGCGCGGTCCGCGCAAAGTCTTGTGCGTGGTCGTCGTGACAAAATGCGCATGTGGAAATGCATTGGGGTGCAAACCGGCAACAATCAGCCCGGCAATATGCGCGACATCAGCCATCAAATAAGCGCCCACTTCATCAGCAATTTTTCTGAAGCGCTCGAAGTCGATGATGCGCGGGTAGTTGCTGGCGCCGCAAATAATCAGTTTCGGCTTTACTTCTTTGGCAATCTTGAGGACATTGTCGTAGTCGATTTTTCCGGTTGCCGGATCGACTCCGTAGCTGTGCACTTTGAACCACTTGCCCGAGAAATTGACAGGCGAGCCGTGCGTCAGGTGCCCGCCTTGATCGAGGGCCATACCCATGATGGTGTCACCAGGCTGAAGCATGGCGAAAAACACCGCCATATTAGCCTGAGCGCCACTGTGCGGTTGGACATTGGCGTGCGGGGCATTGAATAGCTTTTTCAATCGATCGATAGCCAACTGCTCTACGCCATCGACAAATTCACAGCCGCCGTAATAGCGTTTGCCCGGCAAACCCTCGGCATACTTGTTGGTAAGCACCGAACCCTGCGCTTCCAGAACGGCCGCCGACACAAAATTTTCTGAGGCAATCAGTTCCAAGCCATGGCGCTGGCGGTCCAACTCTTTGGAAATCTGTTCATAAACTTCCGGATCAACTTGTTTGAGTCCAGCCACGTGATAACTCCCTTTTTGCCAACGCACGGCCAGTATTTTAGCCGCTTGCCGACTTCCTTGTCGGCTACTTGTTAACGTTGTAGGCAGTTCCTAACACAAATCTTGCCAGGCTTTGAGCAAAAGTCTTGCGCAAAGCTTTGCTCAGGCTGCCGGGCGCCCTCGACTGTTCGTATCAAAACCACACGGGCGCGGGCGCTAACGGTTAATTCACGCTAGCCCAGCCATGATTGAAACTCCTCTGATACTTTCGCACTCTTTAATATAACTGCCGATGATGTTGCAAAGAATTTGCAACATTTCCCCTTCAGCCTGAAGGTGTAGGCTCCGCTTACCATACGACCACATAATGGCAGAACCAGAGCAAAAACAAGAAGCGCCTCAGCGGCCGCGCGAAGTTACGTCCGCACCGGACCTCGAAGTTACTACTCCTATATCCACTGCGGACAGGGAGAAAGCTATCGGGGGTATTGGCGATTTAGGCAAAAAGGCTGAAGCGGACGCAGGTTTTAAATTCGATGACCCCTCCACCTGGGGCAACCTTTACGGTCAGAGCAGATTTGCCGAGATGATGAGGGGCACGTCGTTTGCTTCCGCATTTCAGAATTTCGGCCGCACAGTCGACGGCGGCGTGCAGACTCAGGATGGTCAGGTAGTGGACGACCAGAAAGTAGGCGAAAACGGCAAGAAGAAGGAAGCAGTCGCAGAGGGCGGCAGCGTGACGCCTGCAGATAAGACCAAGATAGAAGAAAAGGCGAAAAGCGAAGACAAAACTAAAGTCGACGACAAGACCAAGACAAATGAACTTACTAAAGAAGGCGTTCTAAAGGACTACGCGGCAACGCTCGTCCGCGCCGGTTTCAGCGAAGTGGAAGCACAAAAGATCGCCGACAATACCTATGCGCGCTTTGACAAAGCAGCCAAAGACGGGCACCTCAAGGGCAGCCCTGAAGAGCAGATGAAGCGCATGGATACTGCTCACAGAGAAATACTCGACAAACAGCCGGGCGGCACTCTTGCAGACGGTCAAAAAGATTACCTGACCGCTGCCGACCGTCAGAATATCGTCAAAGACTCGGCTATGCGCACAGAGAATCCCGAAAAGTATGTCAATCAAGGCAAGCATATGACCTGTGCATTGCATTCGATCGGCAAGCAAGAGCTGGAAGCCGGCGATCCAGCCAAAGTGGCCGAAAGAACAAGAGATCTGGTCAATAACGGTTTCACAACGGCAAAAGAACAAGACCGCAAAGGTCCCGGGGGTGAAATCATCCCCGGCAAAGAACGCGTTGTTCATGTTGATTCGCTCAGCCTCAAGCCCGATCGCGAAGCAAGCAACACGGTCAATTCAAGAAATTACGGCGACAACGGCAAGCAAGGACCGGCAGGTCAGGTCTATGCCGCCTTCGCCGGACAACTGGCCGCCGACCTCAAATCAGAACGCGAAGGCGGAACTACATCTGCCGGCGGCATAGAAAATGCCTCCAATGTCTATATGGCCGCCCATGCCGATGAGCGCGGCGCGCGCGCAAGACAGACATCTACCAATGAAGGCATGTTCAGCCGGGACAGCAAAGGAAATCTCAAATACGAAGGTGATGGACCGCAGGTCAACATCTGGGATGTCGCTCACTTGAATCGCGCTGTAGGCGGCGCCGACGGAGCAGTCTTTGCCAGCACCAGCCTGTTTAAAGACGGCAAGGGCAGCACTCCGCCGCCTGGATATCCGCCCGATCTGAAGATAAGTACATTTAAAAACACAGACGAACTCAGGCAAAAGCTGGGAGATTTCCAGAAAGAGACCGGTCAATCAGGACAAATAGGTGTTAATGCGCCTTTCTTGCCTGGCGGTGGAAGAAACGGACACGGCATGCATGCCATGAACATCAGTTTGAATGCCGACGGATCATTCAAGCTGGACAACAACTGGGGTTCGAAAAACGACCTCGGCAGAGTCTCAGACAGAGACGTAGACATTGCCACGAATAAGGCCAACTGGAATGTCCAGGGCGGTGGAGGCGGACGTGTTCCTGATGACGGCACCAGATTCGGTCCGTCCACAGGCCGCAATCCGAACGAAACCGATCATCAATTCAAAGACAAACAAGACGAAGAAAAACGCAAAAAGGAAGACGAAGAAAAGGCCAGACAACTGGAAAAAGAACAGGAAAAAGAGCGAGAAGGCAAGTTACTGGATATCAAACAACGCGCCGAAATGCAGTACGCCAAAGACATGCAGGCGTACGAGCTTGCCGCCGAAAGAGCCAGAGCCCAGGGTGTTCCAAACCCCTTGGCCAGACCTGTTCAAGCAACCTATGTATAAAACCAAACCTAAATCTAACTGGAAACAATGCGCATCCATCAAGTCGGCTCAATAAAGTCCATAAACATTCCGGATTCCTTTGCCAGAGGCGAATCTCAACACGGCGGCATGGGGCGCAACTGGAGCACGTCCTTTCATCCGAGGGACAAACGCGACCAAGAGGAAGTGACTATCACAACCATGTTTCGCGGCTCACCGACGCTCGATCCAGATGCTCGCAATTTCAGAAAAGTTCTTGAGAAGCCGGCTGGCATAATCTACGCAAGGCAAAATGTCGAGAATGAAAAATCAGAGCAAATGGCGATATCGACTATCAATTCTATGGTCGAGGTGCTCGGTAATGCAGGAAACAACCAGTTGACCAATTCCGAGACCGGCTTAAGCGGCCCGCGTTTCCACCTGCAAAAGATGGAAACAATGGATCTGAATAAGAAAAAAGTGCTGGCGGTTTACGGCGTTTTCCACAACAGCGAAATGAAAGCGCACACTTATTATATGGGTCTATTTGTCGACGCAAAGCCTGATGCTGAGGAATGCATTGTCGAAGAGCTTGCCTTTGAAGCTTCCTCTCAAGAGCTATACGATAAATACCGCAATAGTTTCGAAAAGTCGCTGTCCACAATAGAGTGGAATTGAAGTTTGGCAACCGGGTATGATCAGGCAAGAAGCAAATCTAGTCTAACTACGAACCAATGCACGGCGATCCCGAAAAACTGGCCGAACTATCTGAAGCCGCTCAGAATCTCTTAGCAGATTACCGCGCGCACTGGGATGAAAAACTCTCGGCAAGGAAAGGACCTGTGCCCGACGAAACGATGCGCGATATCTTTCATTCCATCTACAGACTGCTTAAATTGCCTGCACCACTGGTAGTATCGGTAGACAGTCCGATGCAGTTGATGCTTATGCCTGCACTGCTGCGCATAAGGGCGCTGGCTGATATGAGCACCTGGCACATGCTCAGGGAAAACCTAAGCCTGCCCGGATGGAAAGAAACCGTACAGGCACTGGAAGAAAGAATTTCCAGGAGCGATGTTTCCAATCTGCTATTGGCCAGAGACCTTCCCGATACAGTCATGAACGACCTTCGTTATATGGAGACGAACGTCCGCACCTACACAATCGATTCTGTATTCGGGCGTCCTAAAGGAAAAAGCATCGACTCTCGCCTGGGCTTTTTCGAATCTATAATTTCTGAAATTGATTCCCAGCTCGACCGGGGCGTTACACCTGAAATAAGAGATTGGGTATACGCCAATTCGTTTTTTGCAGATGGTGGTCTGCCGGGGCGGATTGAGGATTTGCGTAATGTGGACAGTGCGGCGGAAATGATGCGCACCAATCAATTGCGCACTGCCGTGCAGAATCTCACCAACATGGGCACCACTGAACGGGCGGCGCTGAGAATATTCAGAGAAAGGGGCGATGCCACGTCTCTTCTGCCCGATGAGCTGGTGAAGCAAGGGGAGATGGAACTGCGTTTTCTCGAACAAGTGGGAGAAGATGCGGTAAATATACTGGCACGCGATCTGAGCGCCAGGAAACTTCAACCAACGATTTACGAATCATACCCCCCTGTCCTGGAGGCTATGCTGGACGGAGGCTCGGCCGGGCTATGGTTTACCGGACAGCTTTCTGTGGGCTACAACAGCACCATCTGGCATCCGAAGCTGGATAGACTTTCCAATTTCACCTTTTTTCTGGATGCGGGTGAATCTGAAGTTTTCAGCGCCTCTACAAATGAAGCCCTCGAGCATCTGAGAATCTTTTTGGCCAACCGCACACCATGTTGTCCTTTCGCCGAAATTGTCTTTGTATGCGCTCAGCCGCTTTCGATTCAAACAAACGAAGAAGGCCGTCTTCATTCGACCGATGGCCCGGCAATCGAATACAAAGATGGTTACTGCCTGTATTCCGTAAACGGCGTGTCCGTCAATGAGAAAACCGCCGTTTCTCCCGAGACGCTCACAGTTGAAGAAATCGACGGCGAGATCAACCTGGAAGTGCGCCGCATCATGATGGAGCGCTTCGGCATCGCCCGTTATCTCATTGATTCAAAAGCCGACATACTCCATGAAGATTCCTACGGCACACTGTTCAGAAAAAGAATTGCCGGCGACGAGCCACTGATGATGGTGCGCGTAAAAAACTCGACGCCTGAGCCCGATGGCAGCTTTCGTGATTATTTTTTGAGAGTGCCCCCTTTCATGCAAACAGCAAAAGAAGCGGTGGCCTGGACTTTCGGCATCCATGAAGATGAATACGAGCCGGAGCAGGAAACGTAAGACGAAGCCAAACAGATTTTTTCACCGGGAGAATCAACTTGCCAAGTCAGAACTGTTTTGCGGCGCAATCGGCGTTCAGGTGGACTTCGGTGCCTCTGCCGCCCGCGGCAAGTGACTGGACTCAGCGCTCTCCAGGAGTTGCAGCGACTTTATGCGGCGGCCGGCCCGGTGCTCTATATAGCCCTCGACAACCCGGTGTGCGGCACGGGTAGCCCGCTTTACCGCTTCACTTTCAGCGCCGGCGTCCGGCACATCACTGCCTGCAGAGGCCAAAACGAGCCTTTTCCAAACCATAGGAGTAACGTGCTTGTCCAGCTTATCGACGCCGGCCGTCTCATATATACCTTCGTCCTCAGCCACGCGCATGGTCATCCTCACTCTCTTGCCTTCCAAATGGCAGCGTTCGCAAACCATGCCGCCCAGTTCGAAGTGAAATCCGGCGATTATGTGATCGGTGAGCACGGCGCGACAATTTACACATAAAGTCAATTCCGGCTTGTATCCGAGAATATCCAGAAGGCTCAGTTCGAACATCAAGCAGAGGTATGCAGGGTCTGAATCGGAGAGCGCCTGGTAACGAAGCGACAGTACGAGAAAATTGAAATACGCGCTCGCTTCTTCATTAAGTCCCTGTCCGAAAATACTGGTCAACTCTGCATAATACAGACCATAAGCCAGCCGCTCA
>JAYRNY010000800.1:0-6447 GCA_041911975.1 bacterium
AAACTGCGCGATCTACAGAAAAGTGATTACGAAAACTGGAAATGTAATGTGGCGGAATTCAACCAAAACGTCGACATGCGTTCGCTTGGCTTTGAGGAAGACTTCTCAATCCTGGGAGTGAACGACCAGGGCAAGGTTGTTACTCAGAGTGAGGACGGCCAGACAATTCAATTGCGCGACCGCACTCACTTGGAGGTACAAGCTGAGCGGCCAAACATGGCCTCAAGTGAGCAATGGGGAAATCGACAGTTTGTAGAAAATCCGGAAGGGTCCGCTACTTATACGGTGAGAAAGCGCGATAACCTGTGGTCAATCGCCAAAGACACATTGACGCAACAATTGGGCCGTACTCCGAAAAATGCAGAGATAACAACAGCAATCAAGGACATTGCGCGTGAAAACGACATCAACAATCCGGAGATGATATACCCTGGAGATAAGTTGACGATCCCGATGAACAGACCGTATGAAAACCTTCCGCCGAGGCGCTCTCCATCACTTGCTCCTGACTCTGAGAACTTAGACCCGGATGGTAACTCGAGAAATCCACTCGGCGCGCCCGGGCTCGGTTCTGATGGTCCTGGAGATACGGACGATCTAGTCAGCGAGCGCAAGGTAGTAAATCGCGATCATGCCGATGGACTTACAACGACATGGTATGAAGGCGAGCTGAATGACGGCTTTCTTGGTTTCAACAACACAGAGTTTCACTCGCACCGCACTACTGGTCGCCATGGTGAGCTGCTCAACTCCCTAGTCGAATATGAAGGCTCGGGAGCATCTATCACTTTCGCCGATGAGAACGGAGGCAACAGAGAAATCGACCATGTCAAATCAATTGAGACGGACTTCAATTCAGAAGCCGGCAAGTACGAGACAACCATCATAGATTCGAGCGGATCAAAGTGGCGCTCCGTCACCGACCCTGACGGAACGATTGTTTCCTTTAGGCAAATCCCAGCTGCCGATCTGTCCCAATCGCCGCTTCCGCTCTTCTAGGCGGACAACAGGCGCTGAAAAATTCACAATTTTACAATTTCCCACTTTTAAATAGGGGAGAGCAGCCCCCCGCCGGCTGCTCCTTACTACCAGGTCAATTTGATATATTAATTGAGGCAAACATGCATCAGGAAAGTTCAATGGCAAAAATTCTTCTTGTCGAAGATGACACAGGTCTCTCAACACTGATTGAACAGTGGCTGACCGATGAACATCACACCATTGAACTTGCCTTCGATGGCAATGAAGGATTGGATCGCCTGACGCTTTGCGAGTACGACCTGGTAATTCTGGACTGGAATTTGCCGTATATCACCGGCGTCGATTTGTGCAAAAGATATCGCCAGCGGCATGGGCTTGTTCCCATCATAATGCTGACCGGACGGAGCGCAGTCACCGAAAAGGAAGAAGGTCTTGATTCCGGAGCCGATGACTATTTGACCAAACCCTTCGATATGAAAGAGCTCTCGGCAAGAATACGAGCACTGCTTCGCAGACCTCGATCTCTGGTTTCAAACTTGCTAAGCGTGCGGGATATCACACTTGATCCGACAAAATACAGAGTGACAAAGGCGGGGCAGGATGTACGGCTGGTACCGCAGGATTTTGCACTGCTCGAGTTCTTGATGAGACACCCTGACGAAGTTTTTAGCACGGATACTTTGCTAAAGCGCGTGTGGTCATCGGAAAGCGAGGCAACCGGCGAAGCGCTGAGAACATCAGTGAAACGTCTGCGTCAAAAGCTGGACAACGAAGGTTCAAATATCGAAGATTCGTTCATTGAAAACATCCCGCGCATCGGATACAGAATTCGCAAAAAGTAATTCTAGCTAAAAGCCAATATTTGTTAGTCTTATAGCACTAAAGTGTGATGTCCATACACGTTATCGCTGGAATAATGAAGTAATTGGCAAGGTCAGGCGGAATTCCGTTGGGGATTCTGCCGCGATAGCATTGATTGCTGCCGCCGGCCAATCTGCACAATCGAATCCCAATTATATATCGAGCATGGTACTTCACAATGACACCAGCGCCGATAGCGAATTTCGTGCGCGGCGATTTATAGAAGAAATAGAGCGTTACAGCAAAGAATTGCTGAATGTCGATTCGTTGAGCGCCAGCGAAAAAGTAGAGCTGCTGCACAAATTAGGCGCCAGCCAGCAGAAAGCTGGCCGATTCCAGGATGCGGCCGAAACTTTAGAGCAGCTACTGGAGGCTCAGGACGAGGCCGGCAGCTCGCAAGCAGACAAAGTGATCACCTATCTGAGTTTGGCGCAGACGCACGATATGTGCGAGATGCAACGGGACGCCGAAGTCGAATTCAAGATTGCATACAAGTTGGCAAAAGCGATTCAACCGAAAAACGAATCTCTACAGTGCAATGCAATCGACTCATACATCAATTGGCTTGTGAAGACAGGCGGAGACAAGAATTTGACGGCGATATTGAGGAAGGAACTCAAATCGCTGCAAAATGGCACAGAGAATGTAACGCCATCGAATCAGGGAGTCCTGATATCTAGAGGCGAGCGTGCCGCTCCGCGTTTCGCGCCCCAGGAAGACGCAGTCGACCAGCTTTCCAATGAGATCGAATCGACGCATGAGGGCATTGATAAGCTGTCGCAGGATTTTCGGCCCGAC
Organism: bacterium; assembly: GCA_041911975.1. Lineage (GTDB taxonomy): Bacteria > Cyanobacteriota > Vampirovibrionia > Obscuribacterales > Obscuribacteraceae > QKMZ01. Next base: position 2,641 of record JAYRNY010000800.1, read on the forward strand.
GCCGCTCCGGACGGCACACCCAGAATCAATGCAGACCACAACCTCTCCGATATAGACACAGGCAGCCGATCCATACTGCCGCTTTCCGCTAATAGAGCCAACGAGGACTCGCTTGCAGCCAACTGGTCTGATCTTCCAATTCGCAGCCAACCGTCCATGAAAGGCTCCGCAAGATCCTATTTCAAAGAGGCGCCAAATCTGGCATCAGGTATAGATAAAACTGTTGAAGAAGAACGCTCCTGGCCAAGACAGCTGATGATGATTGTTCCGCTCGTCATCGTTGCCGTCGTATTCGGACTGTTCGTCAACTCGGTCGTAAATGAACCAAAATCAAAAGAGGTCCCGCACTTTTACAAGATGCTGATGGGAAAACGCTTTGCCACCGCAGATGGTTCGCTTACTCTCGCGGCCAATGCTAAAGGAATTACTATCGCAGGCCCGGGTGTCGAGAAAACGGTCAAGCCGCTGATTTATACGGGCTCTGTTTCCGACGAACTCAAACTACTTCGAGGTACATATGGAAACGCTGTCTGGATAAGCGACATGGAAGATGGATTGCAAGATTCGAGAGGTTTGAAACTGTGGGATGAAAACTCCGCTCAAAGCCAGATAGTGCACACGATGAACAATATTGCAGCCGGAGCACAATCGTTTTATCAAAACATGCACAGATATCCCCTCAGCGCAGAGGCAAAGAATCTCTTTTCCTACCGCAACCCGATCACGAAAGCAGTTGAACCAGTCCAGTGCTACTCCGCCACCACCTACTGTCAAGTCGCCGGCACAAGGGATAGACGGCTGGAAACCGCAGTCTACAGAGGAGATAATTTTGAGAAGGAAACATCGCCGACGCCAGGAGCAATTTCCTTTCTGTCCGTGATCAACAAGTCGAACGGAATGGTCGAGTTGCCGAATCAGCCGGTAGAATGCCAGGTGGCATATATTCACGCATTCGATAGTGAAGGCAAACTGATTAAGTGCCCTCTCTCGGAAAAGCCTTTGATTTTGGCTTTAATCAAGGGCAAAACCGAACGTGTGGAAAACAAAGATGTAGCCGCACACTATGCCGCTGGATCGATTGCGATCTCACAAGGCAGTCCGCCGGTTGCTGCTGCCGTGCTTTTCAAATATTTCGGCTGCGCGATTCTGGTGATTGGATTGATTGCCTATCTGATCTACGTCAAAATCACAGCATCCAGAGAGTGAGCAACTGCGCTGTCCATCACATTTTGTATCCCGGCTTTCGGTAGAGCGCGTCCCAATTGGCTTCGATCTCCGGCTTGAAAACTTTCTCAGCCCATTCGCTCGAGTCGATTTCTTCAAATGCTACCGAGAAGTAAGACTCACCTTTTCCCAGCGTATCCACACCAGCTTTCACTATCTGATCGGCAAGCTGTGATTTTTGCTGATCGGTGCATCCAGGCCAAAGTTTCACAATAATATGCGGCATTTTCATTTCCTACTAGTTAAGAAGTCGGGAAATCATATTCTAATGACATGACGCGGACATTAAAGAACTGGGTCACGATCTCTATCTGTGAGCTAAATAGCGGACGTGGCAGCCGTTCAGACTCCGGAAGGATTCAACCAGCTCAAACCTGGTCAAGCACCGCAGTTTGGAGATCTTGTAGTAATCCCCGGGCGGACGGATCTGGTCATGACAGTGGACAGGGACGTAATGAGAGACTACAGCATCAAATTAAAGGTGCACACCATCGACGTTCCCAACGGTGTAACGAGCTCGCAACCCCTCGATCAGTTCATAAGGACTCATCCGACCGCCCAGTTCTACAGAAAGTAGATTGATTCGAATTTGGTCTCCTCTGACCGCTCGCCTCTGTATCGTCAGCGGTGTAAAATCTGAAGATGATCAGCGAAGACGACTCCAAATTCCTTCAGTCCTTTGAAGATTGCTCATTGGGGGCAAAGTGCTGGAACCATGCGGCGCACGTTCGCATGGGTTGGCTCGTCATCGAAACATCGCCGTCGTTCGAGGCTGCTTTATTCCGCATCAGAAAAGGCATTTTGCGTTTCAACTCCTCGAAAAACAGCATCGGCTACCACGAAACAATTACAGTCGCCTTCGCGCGGATCATTGATTCACGACGGCAAGCGAATGAGACTTTTGAAGCTTTCTCCGAACGAAATCCAGACCTGTTTCAAAAGGGCTGTCTGGAAAGGTTTTACAGCGCCGACGTATTAGCTTCAGAAGCTGCGAAATACAAATTCATAGAACCGGATTTGTGCGATTTACCTCGCAGAGAAACAAACGTACCGTCTGAGCATTAGAAGAGAGCTGCAATTGAATTACAGCTCTCTTGCCCTTGGTTTCAAGGCAATGTTTGTCTTCGGATCTATGACCGCTTCAAGTCATACCTGTCGAGGTTCATAACTTTGGTCCAGGCGGCTACGAAGTCTCGCACGAACTTCTCTTTTGCATCATCAGATGCGTAGACTTCCGCCACGGCACGTAGTTCCGAATTAGATCCGAAAATCAGATCGACTGGACTTGCAGTCCACTTGAGCTTGTCTGTTTTTCTATCGTGTCCTTCATAGACTCCATCGGTGGAAGATTTGGACCACTTGGTTGACATGTCGAGCAGGTTGACGAAGAAATCATTGCTCAAAGTTCCCGGGCGATCAGTGAAAACGCCGAGTTTAGAATGACCTTCATTTGCATCTAATGCTCGCATGCCGCCGACGAGAACCGTCGTCTCCGGCACCGTCAGCCTGAGTAAACTGGCTCGCTCTACAAGCGACTCGGCCGGCGTCTTTTGATTGCTCTTGCCAAAATAGTTTCTGAACCCGTCCGCCGTAGGCTCAAGCAGAGCATAAGACTCGACATCTGTCTGATCCTGAGATGCGTCGGTGCGACCGGGAGAGAAAGGCACCTTCACATCACATCCGGCCCTTTTAGCAGCTTCTTCGACTGCAGCGCTACCGCCGAGCACTATGACGTCGGCGAGTGAAACTTTCTTTCCATCAGTAAGTTGACTGTTGAATTCGGTTTGAACTTTTTCCAGCTTGCCCAGCACCTTCGACAATTCATCAGGGTCGTTGACGGCCCAGCTCTTCGCAGGCGCCAGACGTATGCGCGCACCGTTGGCACCACCACGTTTGTCGGTTCCACGAAACGTAGCCGCAGATGCCCAGGCGGTTCTGACTAATTCAGATGACGATATTCCCGACGCTAGAATCTTGGCTTTCAGCTTAGCGGCATCTGCGTCGTCAATTAATTTGTAATCGGCGGCGGGAACAGGATCCTGCCAGATCAGTGCTTCTTTGGGAACTTCAGAGCCAAGATAGCGAGAGCGCGGTCCCATGTCTCTGTGGGTCAGCTTAAACCATGCCTTTGCGAAAGCAAGTTTGAACTCCTCAGGATTTTCCTGGAAGCGTTTTGCTATCTTGCTGTAGGACGGATCGAACTTCAATGACAAATCGGTCGTAAACATCATTTGCGGATGTTTCTTAGTTTTGTCGTGCGCATCAGGAACCATGGTTTTGTTTGGATCCTTGGGCATCCATTGAGTTGCACCGGCAGGGCTCTTTGTCTGCACCCAATCATTTGCAAGCAGGCTGTTCAGATAGTGCATGCTGAATTTGACCGGGTCAGGTGACCAGGCACCTTCAAGTCCGCTAGTGATCGCATCTTTTCCACATCCGGTGCCGAACTTGCTTATCCAGCCGAAGCCCTGCTTATCGACGGTTTCACCCGCAGGAGCCGGTCCGACGTTAGAGGCCGGTCCAGCACCATGCGCCTTTCCAAATGTGTGTCCGCCGGCAATAGGGGCGACAGTCTCTTCATCA
>JAYRNY010000801.1:0-4542 GCA_041911975.1 bacterium
AAGACGCGAAGCCGCCATTTTCATGGCGGCTTCAGCACGGCTAGGGCTCCCCTCAACAAACTTTTTGCAGAACCTCATTGGGCTTGCGGAAATTTCAGCAATGATTCACCGGCTTGCTTGATGGCTGGCTCAGCCAGGTCGTACACCGCTTTGGCGCCGAACATAGTTACGCCCAGAGTGCCTACGGCAATGGCGACAGGCGGAGCTTCCGGAGCAAGAACGATAGCCAGCGAGCAAAGTGCCCCTGCCGTATCGGCAACTACCGGAGTCTTGGTCACATAGTCGACGATTTTAGGACCTTCGGTTCTCATCTCGTGCCAGATTTGACCGCCCAAATGAGAGGCGTCGTCAATCATATGCTGGGCGCTTTTTTGAAGATTGTCGCCTGGGTTGTGGTTTTCAAATCCTTTAGACATATAAGCGAACCTCTTAATCGGTTTAGTGTTTCGGGGAAGGCGACTGGTTGGTCGATGCACACACAATAGGAAAAAACCGCCGCGAAGTTACTGTTGAATTCAACAGTCTTTGCCAAGCCGCCGTCAACTCGGCAATAACAACCAGTCAGCCACCCCAAAATAGACCTTCGGAAAGGCCCGGCAGCCTTAACCGCCTTGGAGAACAGCAATTAGCAAGAGTAAAGACGAAGGATATTCATTCCCGTCCTCATAAGTCGATATTCAAGCGCATCGAAGGAAAAGTCGCAGCACGAAAGGAAGCGCTAGGCTGGATTCCGGCCAGGGGCGACCTCGACTTCACCGGTCTGGATCACGTGAGCCAGGAAGCTTTCGACAGACTCGTCAAAGTCGATGCCAATCTCTGGCAACAAGAGCTGGATTCGCACGAAGAGCTGTTCCAGTCCCTCAGTGACAGACTGCCTGAAGCATTCTGGACTCAGCAAAAGACACTGAAAATCGAGATCGTATAGGAAATTTGGCCGGGGAATCGCCACATGCGGCGCTCCTCAGGCGCGGTCAACTGAACACAAATCTGCAAACCCAGTCGGCAACCGGATTTGCCGCTGCAGTGGCTTCACCAGACACAATTTCGGGCATAATAGAAGTATTGGAGACCCGGAATTCCCCTCTTGCAGCAAGATCCCAGATCTAAATTCATGGACAAATCAACGGGCATTCCTCCTATCGGAGAACTGTTGGTCCAGTGGCAGCTCGTTTCTGAAAACGACAGAAACGCAGCGCTGACGGACGCGCGCAAGCTGTCCTTGCCTTTAGGGCTGGCTCTGAGAATGAATGATGCAGTAGACCTGGAGCTGCTTCACAATGCAGTGACAGCGCAGGCATTGCTCAGGGACAATCTCATTTTGCCGCAGCATGCGCGCGAAGCCATGACGATGGTAATGAGAAAACGCATTCAATTCAATCTGGCCCTGGATCTTCTCGGCATCGAGGTAGGCTCGCAAAAACGCTGCCGTCTGGGTGATCTGCTGATTGAGAGCGATTCACTAAATCGCGATTTGCTGAAATCCAGGCTCGCCTGCGCGAAAGCCACCGGTCTGCCGCTCGGGCGGGTAGTTTTCAACCTTTGCGACGTGCCAAAGGATATTATCGACATTGCACTGCGCGTGCAAGCGCAGGTTCGAGCGGGCACCATGACACGCGAGGAGGCAATCGGCCAGCTCTACTCAGCCAGACGCAGCAATGCCGTTATCTCCAGCGTCAGCCATTCGCTAATGGAGCAGCGCACGCAACTCGGGCAATTGCTCAGCATGGCCGGTTTGATTTCTGAAAAAGACGTAGAGTATGCCCTGATCATGTCCAGCGCAGAGGGAAAACATCTGGGCGAAGCGCTGGTTTCACTCAACTTGATCAAATCATACGAAGTGCATGCAGCTCTTGAAGTGCAGCACATGATCCGCAACAACAAAATCAGTTTCAACCAGGGCTTGAACCAGTTGAAAAAACTTCTCGCCGGTGATGACGAGAACGAGCGCACAGGAACACTGCACCAGATGCCGGCCATGGACAAGTCAACTGTTTCATTCTCGTCATTCTTAAAACTCACTAACTGCATTCCTAAGAGCGGTGAAAAACAATCCAAAGAAGAACCGCTCACCAAGCAGCTGGACGACACCTGGCAGGAATTGCGCACCAATTTCTTGCTCACGTTGCCGTGCGACGAGCGCATTCACCCTGATGTAAAAGAAATCCTGCAGCGGGCAGGCTATCTCACGGACAAGCAGATGAATTCAGTTCAACGGGCGGCGATGGCTTACAAATTCTTCCGCGACGATCGCCTCAGCATCGAGCAAGCCTTGATTCAATACCACCGCATGCAAGAAGAAGACACCGACAAAATCTCGTAGGGGTCCCCAGGCGCCCTCAATTTCGGAACACCTCGCTAACGCGGGGCGGTTGTAGCTTTGCCGCGAACATAATCAACAAGCGGTCTGAATGCCTGTGGCAAGGTTCCATCATCGTAGCTGGCGTGATGCTCTCCGCCATTCACCGCAGTAAACTCATAGAAGAACATATCAGCGGCACCGCCGGTTGTCTTGTTCTCCTTCTTTATTGAGAGCAGTCCGCTTGCCGCGATCAAACCTTCGAGCTTCTCGCGCTCTTCTTTACTGAGATCGGCGAGTTTAACCTCATAGTTTTTGTTGATGGCAGCAAAACCGCCGGACTGATGATAGGTAAAAGTAGTGATTTTTTCCATCGCTTTCTTATTTTGACAGGTTCTTATGGGTGCCTTCCGGTGCGTTGATTTTCGCGCATCTGCCGGCAGAAATGAAACTTGCAAGGCGACTAAGACTAGTAGAAGAGAAATAGAAATAGAACGCGACACCAATATGTCTCCTTTGCTGACAAACCTAACAGATAGGATGACCGTTTCCGCAGATTAATGTTCCACAGACAAGAATTATTGATGATACCCCACTTGTAATCTTTTCCAGATCATTGAAACAGAGAATTCATGAACGGGCGAGCGCGCGAATTTACGGCAGCAGGTAAAAGACTAAGGTTTTCAACGATCAGTCGAACAATTTCATCGGAACTTTCAGTGCGTCTGTTCACTACAACAAGCTGCCGATCGATGTTTGATTGTTGGGCAAAACATGCAGGCACTTGTGCCGCACCCGAGCAAAGAAGCGTAAGCATGGACATCAGGCGTATGATGGAAACACTCACGACTATCGCTCGAACAAGACATTCGAGTTTTTGATGGCTGCCTGTACACCGACCGGATTGGTGATGAACACCACCTTTAGTGGCAAGCCGGCGTCGGATTTCATATCGATTTCGTTCAGGTCGTTGGTCAATTCGACGGCTTGTTCTTTATTGGCGCCCGGCTGGGGTTCAATTCCTACAGTCAATTGCTCCTGCTCATTGACAGGCTCGAAAAAACAATTGAATAGCATACCGCGCTTGACCATCTGGTGGCGCTCCAGAACGCGCTTGATGGGCGCCCCGCAACGTGCGACCGTGTCGGTGTCGGCACAGCGCAAGGAAACTTGGGCGCCTGTGCTGATCACCACTTGGGCCCAGGTCCAGGTCTTGCCTCGCTCAATCGGCAGCTTCGATTTTGCAAATGCTTCCATCTCCCATTTGCGCATGATCACGCCGCCGGCTTTTGTCGGGTCGAGAATTACCGCTTCCATCCATTTGCCCAGAGCGATGGAGCAAAGGTCTTTCATGGTTATGTTTCTCGAGACGAACTCTGTATCAGCATCCCATCCGGAGATCAGTTTCTTGCCGCTGAAGACGATAATTCCAACCTCTCCGCGCGCATTGGTTATTGTCACAGGTTGGTTGCCGCTTCCTTTATCGACTCCAGGCAGCACCAGTTCACCTGCATTCAGCGCTTCGTAGAGCTTGATGCGATTGACCACTGTGTCGGCTTCGCGCACGACTCTTATCGCTTGAGTGAGACCGGCTCTGTCAGTGTTCACTTCCACCGATTCCTTTGTCGGCTGCGAGCGTTTTTCCGCCAACTTCTTCAAATTCTCCGGTTGGCGATCGAAAGCAGCCTGCGCCGGTCTGCAGCCGTCGCGCGCGGCGCGTAAGTACAGCTCCAGCGCCTTGTCTCGCTGCGGGGTCATGCCCAGGCCTTTCTCATAACAGATGCCCAGCCAGTAATTTGCATCGACCTGCCCGCGGCTGCTTAAATCTTGGAAGAGATCGAGTAGTCGTTGAAAACGCCCTTCAAATCCGTCTTCAGACCAAAGTTTGTCCTGACTGAATGCTCCTTCTGCAGCGCGCTCCAACAAGGCTTTGGCACGCGGGCGATTGACCAGAGTGCCCTGCCCCTCGATGAGAGCCAGTGCCAGGTTCCACTGAGCAAATGAATTGCCGGCGTCAGCGGCCAGCTCGAGATACTCAAGTCCCTGCTTCTCACGTTTTTCTACGCCGATGCCTTCCAGAAATATGACACCCAGAAGCCCCTGCGCGATGACATCGTCCATCTCAGCAGCCCGCATCAAGAGCTGCGCCGACTTTTCCTGGTCGGCTAAAACCAATAAACCGCGATGGTACATGCTGGAAAGCAGGCGCAATGCTTCGCACGATCCTTCCTCACCGGCAGCATTGA
>JAYRNY010000802.1:0-1842 GCA_041911975.1 bacterium
AAAAGAACGGCTTGATCGATGAACTCGGCGGCTATGACGACGCACTCGACGCTCTGCAGGAAGTTTGCATGAAGAAGTACTCGCTCAAGGAAAAACTGCCCGTCGACGATAAAGGAGAGCAGAGCATATTCAGCACGATAATGGAGTCGGCGGGAACCAATGATATGTTTGGTTCCTCACCTCGTCGTCTCACATCTGATTTTTCCGCTGAAGAAATCGTCTCGGACTATTTGATGAATAAGCTCTACAAGCAGCCCTTGTGGATGCTGCAATAACCGGTCTGTGAGAGTAATTAGATGAGCGATGCCACAAATGAGCTCGAATTGAATCGATTGAACAAATCGTCTGCTTCCGGCATACAGCAGTGGGCTGATGTGTTCTATGGAGTGCTCGTCGCTCCCGGACAGACAATGGAAGTTCTCGCTGATACGGAGCAATACAAATCGGATGGCTGGGGATTTGCTTTCTCGTTTGCCACTGTGTTCTCCAGCTCACTCATAGCCGCAGTAGGAGCATCGGGCGGCGATTCCGGAGTATTAGCCCAACTGGGAATTTCCCTTTGCACTTTCTTCGGCATCTTTCTCTGGTGTGCTTTGTCTCTTCTTTTGTTTGTTCTTTCTCGCCTGGCTAGCTCCCCCAACCACAATCTCGGCTCCGCCTTTATCGTTACCGGTTGGGCTTTCGTACCTGTCTACTTCATCAATCCGGCCAAGTGCTTGATCTCACTTCCGATATTGGGCGGTCTTGTTGCTTCAGCCTTGCTTGTCTGGATGTTCGCCCTGCAATGGATGGCCTTTGCGTCCATGCTTCGCTTCAACGGCAAACGCATGTTCGCCCTCGTCTTTGGCTTACCCATTCTCTACAAGCTGACCCTTCTGGGCGGTCTGATATTCATTCTTGCCATTCTGTTCTAAGTATGTGTCCGATGGATAAAAGCCATGAGAACAGGGCAAAGCCAGTCATTGCCATTGTCGGACCGACCGCTTCCGGCAAGACCGCGCTCAGCCTCAAATTGGCTCAGAAATTTCCCGTCGAGATCGTCGCCTGCGATTCTCGGACAATATACAGGCGTATGGACATAGGCACGGCGAAGCCCTCAGCCGAAGAGCAGAACGCTGTCCGGCATCACCTGCTCGATGTTGCGGATGTCGACCAGAATTATACTGTGGCGAACTACAAGGAAGGCGCAGAACGAGCTATCACAGAGATTCACGGGCGTGGCAAAATTCCAATCGTATGCGGCGGGACAGGATTTTACGCCAGAGCGCTCCTGGAGGGGCTTTCTATACCGGAAGTGCCGCCCAATCAAGAATTGCGCGACGAACTCAATGATTTTGCGGAGAAGAACGGAAATGAGCAGTTATTTGCCCGATTGGCAGAGCTGGATCCTAAGACCGCCGAAAAATTGAACGCCAACGATCGCTATAGAGTCGTGCGTGCCCTCGAGGTTTGCCTTACCCTGGGCAAACCGTTTTCCCAGGCAGCAACGCTCAAGCCCGCTCCATATCCAACTATCTGGATTGGCCTGGGAGTGCACAATCGACAATATATAAAGGATTTGATTGAGACACGTTTGGACGAGCAAATAAATTCCGGTCTTATCGATGAGGTGAAGGCACTGCTCAAAGATTTCGGACCGACGCGCGCGCTTCTCAATGCTGTTCCATACAAAGAAGTAATTGCATATTTGGATGGGAATTGCTCGCTCGATGAGGCCAGGTTGGATGCGCAAAAGCACAACTACCAACTGGCCAGGCGGCAGATTATGTGGTTTAGAGCCAATGAAAATACCAACTGGTTTATGGTTGATGTAGATGATCGCGAGAAAATTTTTTCGCAAGT
>JAYRNY010000803.1:0-3232 GCA_041911975.1 bacterium
CTAGCCGCATATACGCCGCTGCCGACCTGATGTGGACCGTCTTTTGCATGTAAGCGAAGCTCGTTCACAATTGAGTTCAAAAGCCCGAAAACGCTTACCGGCCCTGGCATTGCAGCGCTTCCAGCCGGTTCGCCAAGGTGTTTAATCCTTGCCCTTGTCCAAAAAACGCCAGAGGCGTGTAGACCCTTCTACGGCTAAAAAAATATTCTTCCCCTCCGGTGATTTACAACATGTCTGAAATACTGCATGCGCTTGAGTTTCAGGCTCAGGCACAAGGCACTGCCCATGAGGTAGAGCCCGTCGTAGATATGCGCAGCGCCAGGCTCCTTCCGGCAACAGCCGGTCCTGAGACTGAGCACTTACCACTTGCAACTGTAAGCGCCACCCATCTGGAGATTGGCGACTCAAACAGACCTCTTATGAATGCTACTTACACATTGGATACCGATTCCGACGAGGCTCTCGATGTCCGTGGACTGCTGACGCAGCTTCTCACATTTCCAAGACCGGCTGACGGCATTGTTCCGGATACCTGGGGCAACGATCAGCGCGCTGAAATAAAGCGTGTATCGACTGATATGGACTCCGTTTACACTTATACGTTGGACCGCCGGGTCAAATCCGTGCTCGACGGCATCCGGCAGGACATCCTGGAGCTAAGGAGAACTGCCCCGGCAAACAATGTCCAATCGGTTTAACAGCGCTTCGAAATATCGCAACAGCGGCGGTATAGATAAGCACGTCGACATTCGAGACCTTTGCAAGCATTCGGTTTAAAATAGAAGTCTTAACCGACCGGCTGAGGCATTGATCGAATGAAGAAGCATCACGTGGCAACTGCGATGGCAATGTTTTTGATTGCGATCTCGGCCGCATTGTCTGCTCCCACGTATCAACAAGCTGTGGCAGACTACAACGCTGGTAAATACGCTCAGGCCGCTGAAGAGTTCGAAACTCTCAAGCAGGCTGAACCGATCAATACGACTTTGCGTTACTACCTGGCTCTTTGCCGTGAGCGTCTCAATCAACGCGGTCCGGCAAGAAGCGAATACGAATGGTTATCACAGTATGGTGACGCAAAATTGAAGGTACTTGCGACGCAGGGATTGGCGCGTATGAGCGGCGCTCGCCCCTCTGGAACGGGTGGTTCGAGTGTTGGACAGGACAATCGCCGCGTAGTCAGAAAAGTTCTCGAGTTCACTGCGGAGTGGTGTGAAGTTTGCAAGAAATTCGCACCTGTGTTCGAAGCAACCAAACGCAAATACAGTGATCTGCAATTCGAAGTTGCCGATTTCGATCACGATAAGGCTCTCGTAAACAAATATAGTATTGATGCACCTCCCACCGTGCTTTTTCTCAATGCAGACGGCAGGGTGATTTATGGCGTTCACTCATTCTCATCAGTGGAAACCTTCTCCAATGCACTCGACCGATTCCGATAAACTTACCTGGCAAGACAAGAGAGCCTGGACTGCTACGGCAGCAGGATTTAACACACCAAAATTTTGCGCCGCGACTGCAGCGATCTTGATTTTTCTTCTGGCACCATTACCGGTGTGGTCGGGCAATGCTGCGTACAACAAAGCGGTGGCAGATTACAGCGCGGGGAATTACGGGCAGGCAGCCAGCGAACTCGAAGCGCTCAAAGCTGCATATCCAACTAATCTTTTGGTTCGCTATTATCTGGGCTTGACGCGGCAGGCCCTCGGTCATTTCGAAAAAGCGAGAGCGGAATATCAGTGGGTAGCATCAAATGGTGACGATCGTTTGAGACAGATGGCGTTGCAGGGCATCAAACGCATGAGTGCAACAAAATCGTATGTGCCCAGCACATCGGGGAGCAAAGCCCCAGGTCCAGGAGACTACATACCGCCATTTGCTTCCAGCTCCGGTTCCGGATCTAGTTCCGGTTCAAATTCCGGCTCAACTTCAAGTGCAGGCGGACAACAAAATCGATCCAAAGTCAGAACAATATTGTGTTTCACTGCGCCATGGTGCAGCACGTGTCAGAGATTCTTGCCTGTGTACGAGGCGACCAAATCACAATTCAACGATGTGAGCTTCGAATCCGTCGACTTCGACAGCAATCCTGATATGAAATCAAAATATGGCGTGGCTCGCACTCCGCATATAGTCTTTCTGGACAGCGGCGGCAAGGTGCTCTTTAGCAGGGCAGGAGCGCCATTTACTGTAGACCAATTCAAGAACTTGATTCAGAACTATCACTAGCGACCTTGGCCGGATAGTGCTGGTTGAAAACTTCCAGAGCTTTCGTCACATCAGTGGTGCACTTCATTCTGAGCACGCCGCGGTTTTTGGACAAAAAGAAGATATCGGCGCGATCGTTTTTTGCCTTTCGAATGCTTGTAGAGGAAATCTCAGAATAGGGAAGATCTTCAATCGAGATGATCAAGTCACTGACGCTGTAAGTCATCTTGGGTGTGTCACGAAACTTCGCCAGAGGCAAGCGCAGATCTTGATACCAGTGCAGAAGCCAGCCGGCAACTACAAAGACAAAACCAAGCGCTACAAACACATCAAAACGACGCGCGATTGAAATAGCGACGTCCATGGCCAGGAAAGCGAAAATCAATTGAGCTGGCAAGTTGGACAAGTAGAACTGGCCGGGGGTGTTTTTCTGCTCGCTGATCAGGTTCTTTCCATAAAGGTGAGTGCGGCCGCTGTCATCATGAGTAAATCTGCTGCGAATCGTAAGAATGAATGCACGCTTGTCAGTGAGCGCATAAACAGTTTGTCTGGCTCTGAGCGGTACGAAAATGATCTCCAGAACGCCAATCAAGGCAACAAGTACAAGCAATCCAATCAATCCAGGCAAAACGCTGCCCTGGCGGTCGCCGGCTTGACCCATTACACCAACGCAGAAGAGAAAGAGACCGGACAGCCAGACAACGGAAGCAGGCACAATCGAGGCAATGAATTTGTCGGCATCCGGCTGCCCGCACCAGAGAAGTTTTTCTCCTGGGCTCAACTCATTTTCGACTAGTTCTTTCAGTTCCGGGATCATGGTCCAATTTTAGCAACAACGCATCGGTGGTGAGTCCGGCGGCACCTGAAAGGCCACTGCGCCGTCTATATTGGTCTGGCTGGTAATCTCGTCAGGCGGCGCGTTCGCCGCATCCGTGCGAGCCTTACCAAACCAGCTTCTCACTGCTTCCAACACAATTATCAGCACAAGAAAAAGAAAGACTCCGCCCATAGTGGCATCAAGATA
>JAYRNY010000804.1:0-2672 GCA_041911975.1 bacterium
CAGATGCACTATCGAACTTTTGTTCGTTTTTTCGTATTCAATTTTCAGGGTGCAAGATTCCGCCCGAAAAGGGCAATGTAGGAATCTACGTAAAGTATAGCAGCGTTTTCAAACGCATCCCCCAAAATAAAGGATTCCATTAGCTTGAGAGCTGCCTATGTACAGGCTAAGATGTGCTGCAGGCTCCGGTCTTGCGCATCAAGGTAATGCCTGCCCAGCCATTTGAAGTGTCCTTGTCGACAATGACAAAGCCCGTATCTTCTATGACGGGCAAAAGGCGATCAAGTTTCTCAAGAAGGATGCCGGCGCAGATAACTCGTCCACCCGGATCGAGAATCTTCGCGTAATCAGGCAAGAGCGCCATGTTGTCTTCGCAGGTGAGATTGGAAAGAATTGTGTCGAACTTTCTTGTCTCCACCAGATCGATTTCACCTGTGAGCATCTCGATAAGCTTGTCTACGCCGTTTAGCTTGAAGTTGTAGCAGGAGTTTTCGACGGCAATCGCATCAATTTCAACAGCAGTAATATGTGCGTCAGGGAAAAGCAATGCAACAGCAATCGCCAGAATTCCGCTGCCTGAGCCGACATCTACAACATAGTGTGGGTCTTTCAGTCTTTCAATCTCGCCGAGACAATAACGAGTGGTAGCATGCAGACCAGTACCAAATGCCATACCTGGATCAATGAAAAGATGCATGCGATCGGGGTTTAACTCATCCTTGCGTTCCATGAACCAGGATGGGCAAACTTGTAATCTTTCTCCAATGTCGAATGGATGATAACCTTCTTTCCATTTCGTCAACCAATCTTGTTCTTCAAGAGCCACTATTTTCAAGGTTTGCAGGCATTCGCCCAGATAATACTCTTCAAAACAGGCGCGCAAATTTCTCAGCTCATTCTCTGTGAATTTTTCACGTTCGAACGATGCGACGACCTTGATGTTCTTCTCGTCAATCGGCTCAACCTGACAGCCGGTCGCACCGCACTGAATCATCAGCCAGCTGCAAATGTCTTCGCGATCTGCCGATGTTTCGAACTCGGCAGTTGCCCAAACTTTTTTTGGTTTAGGTTCAGCAACTCTTTGTTTCTCGGTTTTCTTCTGCTCAGTCATTTGTGGACCCGCCTGGTTGCAGGCTACAAAATTAACGCATATCGGCTGAAAATGTTAGAAGGACTGGATCATTTTGCGAACTTGCTGTTCTAAACCGCCAGTGCCTCCCTTGAGCAGTTGTTTGTTGAGCTGGCGTTGTAGTTCCGCTTGGATTTTACCCTGAATGCCACCGGCGCCCGGCTGCCCAGGTGCGCCCTGTGGATTGAGCTGATTGAGCAGACCTTGAATGCCTCCTTGCTTTGGCTGCTGCGGATACGCACCTTGAGCCGACATTCCTTGCAACAGTGGATGTTGCGAACCCTGTGCCGGCAACACTGCTGAGGACGGAACAGCAGCGGGAGAAAGCGTTGGCGGACTTGCAGCGGCTGACTGGTTAGGAGGCTGACTGTTTTGATATCCGCCACCACCGTATGAAGTTCCACCATAGGAATTGCCGCCACCGTACTGGTTTCCAGCAGTAACATGATCAGAACCACCACCTCGGTATTGGTTATCCGAACCAACTTTCGAATCATCGATAAGCTTCATGGCGCGCGCATCCTGCGCTCTCATGTCGCCTGAATCGTCGACGATGACGACAAATGCCGCACCAGTGCTTACATTTGTCATTGCGTAAGTGCCCGCAGGAAGAGTTGTGTTTCCTGCTTTGAACATGGAAATGCTTTCTGTAGAACCACCGCTGCTTCCTGGATTACTGTCCATTCGCCCTTGCTCGGGTGGCTGCAAATTGGCTTGATCAGACTGACCGCTCATTTGTTGCTGTAACTGTTTCTGTTTCTGCTTGAGCTTCTTCAATTGCTGCTTCTGCGCGGCAGTTGCGGACCAAGACGGCAGTCCGCTGGACGCAACGAACAGCAAAACAGATAGTGAGATGGCTAATGTATTCTTTCGCATACGATACTCCCGCGAGAGACTCACTATTTGCAGCAAAATGGCTTATTCGGTTCTTTGCTTACTGAATTTCATGCCCGCTGAGTACTATGCCTAACAATCATGAATTTCACTCAGAACGTGGAACATATGGGATACCGAGTACAGCTGCTCGATAGGTCATGTTTACACAATGAAACCGGCCACGATTCTTACGCTCTTACTGTCCGTCGCCATTCCGCTCAATGTTTTGGCTCAGACCAGCAATCAAAGCGGCACCGGCAGCCAGACTCAAACACAGGCTCGGCCATTTCCAACTACCAATTACTACCGAAGCCCCTACGCTCGCCCGCCTGGTTACCGACCGGGGGAATACGCAGCCAGAGCCTATCAGCGCCAACTCCAGGAGGACGAGGAGCGGAAACATCCGAACAGGGGCGGGCAGGCTGGACAGCCGGGTCAAGAAAGCAGATCAAGCCAGGAAAGACAGGCAGTTCAAGCGGTCAGGCAATATTTAGACATCCCGGCGAAAAACGACAAAAATGCCGGATATACCTATCAAGACACGATAACTGTCGATGATGTAAAACGTACCTTTCAGTGCCATGTGCCGCCCGGCTATAAGACCCTGAAGAATATGCCCCTTGTGCTCTGCTTTCACGGGCTGAGTCTGAACGGCAGATTGATGATG
>JAYRNY010000805.1:0-3983 GCA_041911975.1 bacterium
ACCGAACGCTTCTACCGCATCGACCGCGGCCGCTCGCGCGACGCCGGCGGCACCGGCCTCGGCCTCGCCATCGTCAAGCATTCGCTGAACCGCCACCAGGCGCAGCTCGAAGTCAAAAGCACGCCCGGCGTCGGCAGCCGCTTCGCCGCCCGCTTCCCGGCGAGTCGGGTGGCGGGGGTTTAATACCGAGGCTGGTTGGGCGGTTTCCAGGTGAACAGAAAGCCGTCGATGTCCGGATTCGGTGCCTGAAAAGGCCACCTGTTGCGGTCGACGGCTAAAAAGTGGCCAAAATGGAAATGCGGTTTTCGGCCCACACCCGCTCGCCACCACGAGTGGACTGGTCGCGCTTTCCGAGTCCCGTTATTAGAGAGGCAGTTGGGCGCTGAATCTGCTGGACAAGTAATGCTTGGAATTCGGCCAGAGCGGTCACCCATTGCGTGCCACTTGGGCGGCAGCAACTTGGTGCACTGCAGCCATTCATAGTTGAAAAATCGGTTTCAGGGCAATCGACTGACGTAGAGGCCTCGTTGGCTCAATGTCTGCTCGACCCAGCTCAAAACGGTTTCGTCGGAAGCTACTCGGACTCCCCCTAAACCGCTGTTGCTTCGTCGGACAATTCATCAAGCACAGTGAAAACCCCATCCAGATCTTTGCTATATGAAGCTGTGTAGCTGGATGTGACTACATATCGTTCTTGGATACACTGAACTCGCTGGCGAATGAGTTGCCCGTACTGACTCCAGTACCGTCCCATCTCTTTCGGATCAAGACCTCCTGGAAGTTCAGCCTTCGATGCAAAATAGCCTTCTTCATTTTCGTCCGAGAAGAAAGGATTTCTCAAATGTGACAGGCAGTGGTCGAGGAAATGAAAGACGTTATCTTCATGGGTGTCGGGGTTGAAGCAAACGCCAAATACATACTCGTTCATTTGCTTGGCAATACCACCACCATCGCCCCCCCCGCACTCGTCGTAATACCCGCAGCCCACACCTGAGCCAGTTGGGGGTAGCCGATTGCTCAACTGGTAGATCACGAATACTTTGACAACCGAGCGCGCCGATGAAACAAGCCGATCAAGTGAAGCGGCACCTTCCTCGGATTGATCTCCGATTGAAGCCTGCAGGCCAAGTTGCAATGAAGCTTCGCCGAAAAATTCTTCAACCGGGGCATCGCTGACTTCTGAAAGAAAGTTTCGCTGCGATTCAATGTAGGTTTGTTTGAATAGTGCGAATACCTCTTGAGACAGTCTTCTCATTCCCGCTATTGCGAGTTTGCTGACCAAACCGGATGTCTCAGCACTCATATCCTCATGAACAATGAGGGCTGAATGCAGGTTGTAAATTTGTCCTTGGCGATCTGCCGAGCATTGAAGCCTAAATAACAGGAGGTCGTTCCAGCCGAGCACGCCACGATCACTACCGACAAGGCGGTGAAGGAGGCCTTTGCCCTTGTAGGAATATTCACCGAAGATCCGCCATGAAATCTCTATGATATTTTCTTTGGTGTTCGGGAGACGCCGACCCGATGCCCTTCCCCAGCCAGCACGATCTAAGAGCCGTATCAGAGAGTAGATCGACCTCTGCCGCAATCCGCGATCATCGTCCTTGATTGCCGAGTAGCGCGGCAAATAATCGATGAGCGTGTCGATTGCATCTTCAGCGATAGCACTATTCAAGTCATAAGACTGATTGACGAGTACCCGCCAGAACTGGTCATGCGCGGATTCCAACTGAAAATCAGGTGACGTTAGAATTGTGGCAATAGAAGCCCCATTTCGAACTCGTTTTACCGCATCTTGATACAGTACAAATGTCTCCTGCGGCTCCGGTGTAACAAATCGCACTATGAGTTTGAGGTACTTCTCCAGATTCCTGAAGGAGTCGTGATTAAAGCAAGCACGTGATGCCAGCATTGCCTCATCTACGTCACTTTGATCACTGAGGCCCAGTGTTGTTACATCGAATAGTTGATCCAAAAGGAAACCTGAAGCTCCTTGATGTTCTGCAACTAACGTTGAAAACCCAGTTGAGTTCTTGAACACAAATTTGCTGTCTTCGTATTCGCGACGCACCGAGAAGGCCCCGCAACGCCTCTCTGTCTCTTCGGCGTAAATACTCCTGAACAATCCTGGGTAGTTCAAATGCAGAAGCATGAGGTTGATAAGGTCGCGCCTATTGAAGTCTGTTCGACCCAAGTCGCTCTTCTCGATTTGCATGAGCAGCATGGCGTTTACGAAGCGCTTCACCTTACGTAAGTCCCCCACAAGGGGCAAATACTTCGCCGCCAATTCTCCGTCGAGAATGTTTGCCAATTCGTTGAGCACAGCTCCAAGCTTTAGCATCGTGTCTGAAGGAATTGAGCCCAGCTGGTTTTCTGAGCGCTGCCAGTCCCTCCGCAAGAAGTCCCGAATAGTGGAGCTGTCGACAAACAAGCTTAGCTTGACCGTCACAAACTTTTCTAGAAACTCACGTGCCCTCCAGTCCTCTTCCTTATTTCGAGCAAGTATCTCGGTGTCGTAGCAGAGAACATAGGTGGCCTGAGAAAGCTTGAACGTCCTTCGCGTTGCAAACAAAACGTTGTTGGTAGTCTTCGCATCCAATCGGTCCAGATCGTCGATGACAATGATTACACGGCGGCCGATCCGCCGAAGCACCTCATCGATATCGTCAAGCAATTCGTCAACAGTCTCCTGTGACGGCTCCAAAGAAAGTTTGAATCCCAGGAATGACACATCTGCCTTGCCCTTTATCAGCCTGGAGTAGCGGGATGCCGCTGGCCGAAACTCTGGGGCGAAGGCTTTTCGTTGGATCGCAGCAGTCAAGTCGCGAATCAGGCGTTCCGCAAGGTCGGGCTCCGATGCATACCGAAGAGGTTCAAATCTACAAACAATGATGCTGTCTTCCGCATTTGCCCAATAACGCTCGGCAAGGTTGATAAAGCTTGTCTTGCCAACTCCCCACGGCCCATCGACCCCAAATACAACTCCCGGATGGGCTCCACTGGCGAGTACCGTCTCGGCGAACGACTTGGCTTGAGCTTTATTCGCAAGCAGATCTTCATTCTCGTCTCTGATTTCCTCATCAGCGATGAAGTACATCTGTGAAGGCGATTTTTTGCGTCTCGGCCAGTACTGCTGTAATAGTGGCGAAAACAGCACGGCGCATAGCAAAAGGAGGAGTATTGGCGCCCACTGAGGATCAGCATTTTTGAGCGATGAGTGGGCCTTGTCTAACCAGGGTAAGGCTAATTCGTTTGACCAGATTCCGGCAACGCTGGTAGCCAGCAGATCAAGTCGAAGACTACGGCACATGCGAGCAGCAATTAGATGCACACCCCGTTTGAATGAGTAGATCAGGCATAACAACGTTACGGCCAGAATCCCGCTGATTTTTACCAAGAGGCCAAGGTTGGATGCTGCCGCAGCGAAGTTCGTGCCGAGGTAGAAGGCAACCCGAAATACCTCCGTTCCGACGAGGCCAAT
Source organism: bacterium (assembly GCA_041911975.1). Taxonomy (GTDB): domain Bacteria; phylum Cyanobacteriota; class Vampirovibrionia; order Obscuribacterales; family Obscuribacteraceae; genus QKMZ01. The sequence continues at coordinate 3,482 of JAYRNY010000805.1, forward strand.
GGCCAGATATCTGGCGAAAACCAGAAACTCAGGCATCTTCATCACTGGCTTGGTAACCGTCATCTAATTTCCTTCTGTGATATGTCGTGATCTCCTCGCTAACCCGCCACAACCGCAACTGCCTTAACACTCTACACGAGTGCAAATGGCATACCGCCTAAAGGTCGGAAATCTAAGCGACATCGGCCACTCCGCAAAGTCACCACCAACGGCAACTTTGGCCGAACCGCTGTCCGTGGGCTATTTGGCCCAGGCGTAAAGAAGGATATGGGCCTGTTGCGGTCGACTGTGAATTTAGGGCAAAAATGGGAACCGGGGTTTTTTGTGTGAGCCACCGCGCCTTCGGGAAAGGTGCTGGCTGGCCGCTTCAGCTTGCGTATTGTCGTGCTCCGACGATATCGGCCTGCCGCTGGAAGCAGCTTTCCAGGCGGTTGCGGATGGCATCGGGCAGGCTGGCGGCATGGCTGTAAATGCGCCATTCGCCGTAGATGGTTTTCACCAG
>JAYRNY010000806.1:0-1629 GCA_041911975.1 bacterium
CTACGGGCTCAATCGAATGGCTCTGCACGCCATCGAACTGACATTGCGAAATGAATACGATCAGACTATAACCATTCACGCTCCACTGCCAACTGACTTGACGGAACCATTAGAGAAGTTAGAAATGCGGTTCTAAAGTCGACACCATGAGTCGATCGCAAACACACCAACGGTCTACGCTTGGCGCAGCCCGCGCATTAGGTTGCTACTGATTCAGATCCTCATCATCTTCCAAGACTGTTCCAACTCCCTGTGAGAGCGAGACCAGCGAACCCATGGCCATGAATGCCATACCGATATCTTGGTAGAGTAAATCGGTGTATTTGACCTCGTCGCTCTGTGACGCCAATTCCGGCAGAGCGATTATGGTTTTCACAATATCGTGGAAGTCGTGTTGTTGAATGCAGTCTTGCAAGAATGTCCACGGCTGCAACATCAATTTCTTGTCGCGCGAGACGATGAAATAGAAGAACCTTTCCTGCTCGTCTCTGGCGCAAGTCCACGACCAGCCATATTTTTCGATGATTATGTGCGCCAGCACAGCGCCGACCTGTACAAGCAGCAATTCAATCTGATTGGGCTTGAACTGATCCTTTGCTTTTTCGAACTCGACGAGGAACTCAACCAGCTTGTCAGCGAGCTTGTCGGGCTGACTGGCGATGCTATTTCCGCCGATTGTCCGCAGCCCATCACGCAAATGAGCGTCCAACTCCGACTTCAAGACGGGCGAGAGAGGGCGCTCTTCGATTTGCATTATGAGACTACCGTTGAGTTTACTTTTCTTTCGGAGCTTCTACAGGATTGCCCGAAGAATCAACCGAAACGGAGCTGGATTTCCAGCTTTCTTTGTCAACCTTCCACTCTCCATTTTCCATGACCATGGCACATTCACCGGCGGTTTCTTCTTTCACCTTGCCGATGAGCGGACGGTCCAAAATCTGCGGTTTGCCGTCGCCTACAACCAATTTCAAGTTGGCTTTGTCTCCATCGACTTTAGCCGAAACGATGTGAACGTCTTTCGGGCAAGTTTCCTTTATGAAGCTGAACATCATTGCGCGATCTTCGGCAGGAGTAGACTGCACTTCTTTGACACGTCCCGCGCACATGAATGGTGTGACATCGTCAACGCTCTTGGCGTTCAAAAGTGTCTGGTGATACTTGATGAAGACGGATTCGGGAGTTACCTTCGCGTCGGCTGCAAAAGCCGCAGCCGGAATCAACACGGCAGCCACGCCGCCGATAAGCAATGACATAGACGCGATGCGAGTTTTTGTTTTCATTTGGTGATTCATCCTGTTTCTTACTGAATTCTGACTTTTAGGAGGAAGAGAGATGATCCCTTAGTATTCTCCGCTTCCGAGCGGGCAGGGCGTACAGCTTGACAATTAAATGAGAAGAACATAACGGTGCCGCCCATGCGTGCGGAGCAGGAGTACAGGCTAGCTGTCTGGGGGTTTTAAGGGGTACCAGCGCCGGCCCTGTCGGTACCCATTCGAAATCTGAGCCTCGGCTAAAGAAAACCTCCTCAAAAGCAGCAAAAATAACCATTGTCAACAGGCTCAATGTCGCCAGCGCTAAGCAATCGAGCGCTCTTGGCGATTCCAGTTTTTCCGTTTTTGAAAGTCCGCA
>JAYRNY010000807.1:0-3681 GCA_041911975.1 bacterium
GTTGTCTTCGCAATACTGCCGCAAATGGCGTCCAATAGAGGACTGATCTTGTCTTGAATAACCATTCCGGGCGCAATTAGATAAGAGACCACATAGGCACCGTGCGACTCCGGATAACTGTAGTCGACCGAGCGCATTCCCAACGTATTACTGTATTTGCAGCTGGGATTTCCAGGCAACAAGATCCTAAATCTACCTTCCGGATAAGCATATTTGGACAGTTTCTTCGAGCCAAAGCTTATCTTGGACGCTGTCAATTCCTTCGAGCCAGGCGCTACAGCCAACGCGCTTATCGCATCGTCAGCAGAACCTGCGCCATCAGTTTTCTTGGCTGCGTCTGCAGGTGGCGTAGAACCGGTTGCAACAGACGAGACCGTGGTTGTCGCAGCGGGTGCAGCAGCAGGCTGCACTGCCGGCGGTGGCGTCACTGGAGCAGCCGGTGCGGCTGGTTTTACCGCTATTTCTTGCGCGCCTTTCTTAGTGTCTCCGATTATAGATTTAAATCGAGACAGGAAATCAATGGCTGCGTCGGGCGGGTAGCTTAATCGCGTGAAGAAGTGATGATCTTCTGGCTCCGAATATGGCGCGGTGAAAAAGACCATGTGCAAGATGTAATTGGTTTCACTCGGATTGCGTTCTTTGCCAGCATATCTGCCGGATTTAACAACGATGTCGCCGGCCACACCACCTGAATCAGGAGACAACTCGTGCAAGCCGGACTGCACACCGGCCAGTCCTCTAGCCTTGTAGTCGAAGTGCAGGCTATTGCCTGTTCGAACAATCTTGGCTTTGGGGTAGTATTCCTTGACCAGTGCCTCAACGTCATTGAAAACCGGCGTAACATCAGCGGCGGCAGGCGCAGCTGCTGCAGTCTTTTCTGACTCCTTGGATGCTTTGTCCTCAGCAAGAGCGGCAAGCGCTATGGAGGAAAGCAACAGCGAGGTCAGCACGGCAATAACTTGCGTGCGCAGGGGTAGAACCCGACCAACCGGTTTGGAATTAATCATACTTGCACTCGTGTATAAGGGCAGCTTCTTATAAAGGTGCCACTCCCCCATTATTTATAAACAGGAGCGCAAAACCTTTGTGTCTCAAGCCTTTTCAATTCGCCAGTCAGCGCTTGTCGGTCGAGGTTGTGACTTGCTCGACGTCGAACCCCTTTTTCTTCAAAAGGTTGACCAGTCCTGTCTCTCCGACCATGTGAGCCGACCCGACAGCCACAAATAGCGGACTTCCCTTGGTTTTCAGGAACGGCTCAATTTTTGCCGCCATGCCCACATTGCGGTTGTTCAAGAGCGCCATCGTAAATGGAATAAGCTCCGGATTGTCAACCGATTGGTGAACCGCCGTGCGCTCCATTTTCTCCATGTCACCCGCTTTCCAGGCTTCGAAAATGGACGCCATCGTGGTATCGGTGTCTTTCATTTCCAGAAGAGTCACCTGCAAGAGCTTATCCTGAACATCCGGCGCCATTTTTGAGTCAAGCGCCAATTGAAATTCGACTGTCTCAAACTCATCAATGGGCTTTTTCTTCAAGGCAGCTTCGAGGAGGAAATGCACGTCGATGCCGTATGCCTTGCGCAATTTCGAGAGGTCCCCGCGGCGCGGTACCGAAATCAGCTCTCGCGCGTACCATGGTTTGTACTCGTCATACATTGCCCAAGATTCGCCGGCCCAATTGAGATACGCCTCGAAGACTCGCTTCGTGCTGGGCGACAAGTGCTTGCTCAATTTATCGGGCGGTGTGTATTTTCCGGAAGTAGCGACAAGCTGCTTAACTTTTTCAGGGTCGACTTTTCGCTTGGTGATGTCGACTTCCACGATCAGACACTTGCTCTCTTCGAATGCAGCCTCAATTTCGCGTGGCAACGGATAAAGAGTAGACGGCGCAGCGTGAATCGTTCCCAGCAGGTAGACAACGTCAGGACCCTTTCTTGCTTTCCAGAAGAACAGATTGCGCCGTCCCGCCGGTGGTTTTGCTGATGCTTGCGGAGTTGCAGCACTGGAGGAAACCGCTGGAATTGCAACGGCGGACGCTATAGGTTTTGTGCTCAAGGCCGCATCGAGAGCATTTGATGCGGGAACAGATGACGATGATGCGGATGATGAAATTGCAGGGGGTGAGACTGTCGATGCGCTAGCCGAACTTGCAGAAGCCGTCGTTGCAGCCGCCGTCGCAGCAGCGGTAGCTTTCGGCGCTTCACCCGCGACAGGTTTGGGCGGTGGAGGCAACAAAGAATCAAAATCACGCACAATCGCTTTGAATTTGTCCAAGAATTCGCTGCTCGTCTCAGTCGGAAAAGCGATCTTTGCTACGAGGTGACAATCGTGATTCGCCGAGTAAGGCACAAAAGTTTCGGTGAGGTAATAATACTCGTTGCTTGTCTTGGGGCCGGTTTGCGAAGTTCCGTGCTTGAATTCCACATCGCCAAGTATTCCTCCTTCCTTCGGACCCACAACAGGACGGTTCGAACCAACCGCCATCAGCGGCGCCGATTTGAATTCGAAGTGCAGCCTGCCGCCTGTCTCCGACACCTTAGCGCCCGGATAATAGGACTTTATCAGCATAGTCAGCTCTTCATACACGGGTTTTGTCAACGCGGGATGAACGACTGAAGAATCTTTCCCTTGTCCGCCAACGTTTTCAGCATTCACCGAAACAGTGGCAAGGAAAAAAACGCATATCGACATTGTGATGACGGCGCGCAAGGTCATTTCATTCGTCCTTATTCGAGGATGTCTTCTCTTATGCCCCGACACAGCTGAATCTAATACTGGAGTTTAAGGGAATACATTGCATGCCCCCTCGTTATTAGAAAACTGCATCGGCGGTGAAGTCGATTTGGATGTCTTCGCCTTTTGATTTCATAGCCACCTTTGTGAGCTTAAAATTGCGCCAGCGGGAGTCGCCTTCTTCGAACAGATCGATCTCGCCTTTGTGTGAAACAGGGACGGTGACTTTACGCAAGCGCTTCACGATTACTCTGCGCTCGGCAATTCGCATCAAGCCGTTTGTTACTTTGCTCCAGTCGAGCCTCATGTTGTCCGGCAGCGGAAGATCCATTGTCAGATCGTATTTCACACGACTGCGCAGAGACTCCGTGTCACCGACAAATGCGTATTTGACTGATCCCTCGCCGGTCAATTCAGCTTCCAGCGTCCATGGGCATTCCTTCCAGTCGTCCGTTTTCAATAAGATGTTGCCTTTCTCAACGGTTCCTTCAATTATTGCGTCGCCCGTGGCAGTAAAACTGAGCGAGCCGGAACCATGCGCTTTCATATCCGAAATGACGAGGTCATCAATTTTCACCGACTTCGCTTTTGCGTTTCGATATCGCCAGCGTTTATCTTCGGAAATTGTCTTATCGAGATCGAGATTGAGGTGGTCGGGAATGCGCTTGGAGATAGCTTCTGCCAGTGTCTTTTCAGGCAACACAAGATTGCAAGACTTGAGGTGGAGATTGGCTCGGTTTTGGACCATCGAAAGATCGATCCCTCGCACTTTGACGTCAACTTCATCGGCGCCCAGTAACTTCGAGTGCTGAATGGTGAAGTCGACGGAACTATTCAATTGCACATCTTTGTCGACATCGAGAAACAGTTGTCCGCTCAAATCAGCGAGCTTTATGACGCTCTTTGGTGTCTGCAACTCACCTTCACCAAACTCTATGACGAGCGGCA
>JAYRNY010000808.1:0-2052 GCA_041911975.1 bacterium
TAACTGGCTCTGAGCAAAATAAAAGACCGCCACAGCCACGAAGATAGGCAAGAAGAAGAATGCGATATCCTCTTTCCTGCCGATCAACCACGGGTTTAGCTGCGCCCCTGCCAGCGCATGTCCATCGGATCCATAGTAAGTTTGCATAGCAAAAACCTTTGCGAAGGGACGATATTTTCAATCCTACGCATTGAGACTGAAAATTGGTAAGTAGTTACGCCTGCGTGCCCATGCATACGAACGCACGGTAGTAACAACAAGGTGTCCACCCAGGGGTCGATCTTTTGTAAGTATCGACAGAAAAACGTACATTTCTCAGCGCAACAGCGTATGTAAGTAATATGAGCAACGACGCGGAGGAATTCGTATGTTTCGCAAATGGTGGCTGCCAATCGCAATTGTCTTAATTAGTGGGCTGGCCGGGGTCGTCTTCATGGGCATACGTACTTACCAGGACGCTCCTCCAATACCGGATTTCATTGACGCAAACGGTGGCATGGTTGCATCTCAAAATTCGATTTTGGAAGGGCAGATTGTATTTCAAAAGTACGCACTCATGAATTACGGGAGCATGTTCGGCGATGGCGCCGGACGAGGCCCGGACTTCACTGCCGACGCGCTTCACCATGTTGCCACATCAATGACTCAGGCATATGCAGAAGGCAGCGACACTAGCGCTCTCGACGCCGACCGACTGGCTTCCATCCAGAGCAGAGTGAAAAGAGAGCTCAGGCGCAACACATATGATCCTCAGAAGAACGCAGTTGTTCTCAGCGATGGTGAGAAAATCGCTTTCAATGCACTCGTTACGCATTACCGCGAATTCTTTCAAGGCACGAGTAAGGAATCAATGCATCCGGTTGCTTACATAAACGATGAAAAGCAAATTCGAAATCTTACCTCATTCTTTTTCTGGGGGGCATGGGTATGCTCCGCACTGCGCCCAGGTCATGACTATAGCTATACACATAACTGGCCGTACGATCCTCTGGCAGGAAATATTCCCAGCTGGCCAATAACATTCTGGAGCGTAGCCGGATGCCTGGGATTGATGCTTGGACTGGGCGGTGTACTTTACTTGCGCGGTCGCCTTGATGTCTCAATCAAAAGCCCGGCGGAATCTTCAGCTCAGACTGCCAACGGCTCACAATCAAAACTGCTTGAGCCGGCCAGAAGACTGATGACCATGGACTTTCTTTCCAGCTTTACACCCTCGCCGACTCAGAAAGCCACTTATAAATTTTTCGCCGCGGCAATTTTACTCTTTCTGCTTCAGGTTGTGGCGGGTGTCCTCACAATCCACGACTTTGTGCACTTCACGACTTTCGCTGGAGTGGACATCGCAAAGTTTGTGCCTCTGCCGGTAACGCGCAGCTGGCATTTGCAACTTTCTCTCTTGTGGATCTCAACCTGCTGGATGGGCGCCTCTCTGTTCATCCTGCCGATGCTCACGAAAGATGAGCCAAAAGGGCAGGCAAATCTGGTCAACCTGCTTTTCCTGATGCTCGTCATTCTTGTGATCGGCAGTTCCGCCGGCGTTTTAATGGGCCCGCTCGGAATGCTCAAAGACTGGTGGTTGCTCGGTAATCAGGGCTGGGAATTCGTGGAGCTTGGAAAATTGTGGCAGGGGCTTCTTTTCCTCGCCATTGGCGTTTGGGCGTTTCTTTTATACCGCGGGTTGAAAGGATTTTTACGAAACGATCATCCGCTTGCCCTGCCCAACTGGCTCTTCTATTCGGTTCTCTGCGTGCTCGGTTTGTTTCTCTCAGGCTTTGTGGCGACACCAAAGACTAACTTCGTTATCGCTGATTTCTGGAGATGGTGCGTCATTCACATGTGGGTGGAAGCGTTTTTCGAAGTATTCACGACCGCGCTCATCGCCTGCTTTATGTATTTAATGGGACTGGTAACGATGCAGAGCGCAGGAAGAGCAGTCTATTTATCGACATTGCTCTTTCTTGGCTCAGGTATAATCGGAATCTCTCACAATTTCTATTGGAATGCAAAGCCGGTAGAAACCCTTGCTCTGGGCAGCGTCTTCTCTACATTGCA
>JAYRNY010000809.1:0-3150 GCA_041911975.1 bacterium
GCTGATCGAACACGACAATCAGTCGGGCGACCAGACGGGCAAGGAGGATAGGGACGACAAAGATAGAGACGAAGACGCATTTGCACGGGGTGAATTCTGATGCCGGCGGCATGCTTGCAACAGACGGTGCCGGCACCGCCTGGGCGTATTGCCGAACTCCTTAGGACGGCGCTGGCGAGGGGCGGATGGCGCATCGAGCTTATCAACGAGGACCTTTGCGAGCTCGTGGCGCAGCTGCACAAAAGTGAGCGCGTGAAAGGCGTGCAGTGGAACTATGAGTATCGCTGTGTAGCCAGCTGGGAGCCGCACGACACAAGCGCCACGGTCGCAATTGAAGTGAGCGAAGAGCGTAACGACTGGACGCGTGACCAGTGTCAGAGCAAGTGCGTCGAGCTGATGAGGGCCGTGATCGAGACTGCGGCCAAGCTCGAGCAGGCAGAGCAGAGAAAGCCAAAACCAAACAGGTACGGCGCTGCCCGCTGGGGCACTCATGACGATCTTGGGAAGGCGGGCTATTTGGGCGGACATGAAGACCACCGCAGGCTTCTTCTCAGTCCAGGATTTGACGATAATTTCGCCACGTTGACCCCCGAGGACACCCACAAACACGCCCTTGCCTGCGGTCCGACGGGCTCGGGCAAGACAACTGCGGTATTCATTCCAAACTTAATAGAGCGCCTGCAGTCATCGGCAATCGTGACCGAAGCCACCGCCGGCAGTGAGCCACCGGACCTTTATTCCAAGACTGCCGGTTATCGTTTCTTGGCCGGTAACCAACACATTTACTACTTCAACCCGGACGACTTGTGCAGCGACCGCATAAACCCGATAGATGCGGTGACGTCATACGCAAAGGCCCAGCAACTGGCACAGCTAGTCATTGAGAACACGACTAGCAAGAACAACTACGGCGATGATGTCTGGCCGAAAAGCGAAGCCAATCTACTGGCTATCTTGATTGCACACGCGGCGGCGGAGCGCCAGCATCTGGGATACATCCGAGCACTGCTGCGTGACGGGCCAGACCAGTTGCTATCAGTCCTAGCCGGCAGCAAGGTGGAGCAGGTCAGAGAAGAGTATCGCGGCTTTTGCAACAACAGCCGCGACGGCTTCAAATATGGTGTCTTCGCCGGACTCATGCAGCGCCTGGGGCTGTGGGTGAACCCAAGGATAGTGGCGCTCACGCAGACGACAGACTTTGACATTTCTACTTTGCGGCACCAGCTGTTCACGTTCTACTTGGCCACGCCGGCACAAAAGACGCATCTCAAGCCGGTGGCGGCCCTGATTTTCAACTTCATCCTGGAGCAGGCGCTGGAGAGCGAATTCGATCACCCGCTCTTTCTCAGTCTCGATGAATTCACGAACTTCGGCTTGATACCAGGGATAGCAGAGAAGCTATCGATCATACGCCACAAGAAAATCGGCGTGATACTGGGCTTTCAGGACTACAGCCAGCTCCTTAAAGTGTACGGAAAAGAAGACGCGGCCCAGTTGTTTAGCCAGCCCGGAACGAAGTTCTTTTTCAGGCCCAGGACGCTGGAGGTGGCTGAAAAAATCAGCAAGATGGCCGGCATGACGACTGTCTTCGAACGGAAGATGACCTCCAGCGGACACATTCAGGAAAGAGAAAGCGGCAGGCCGCTGGTCGACCCTGGGGAAGTGCTGGCGATGGATGACGGTGCGATGTTGCTGTTTACCCCGCGCTGCCCGCCAATGCAAATTCCGCGTTTCCTGTGGGAAGACTTTGCGACTGCAGGTGAGATAAAGGCGCTGCCGAAGCTGGAGATTCAGATAGATGAGCGGCTTGTGCAAGAATGCGAGTCATTCAAAGACCGTCAAGACTGGCAAGTGGCAGGAGAACAAGCACTGAAGCAGGAGCTTCCTCAATCCGGCGGAGCGCCCAAGCAAACTCGGGGACGAGACCGCCGGACACCGAAGCCACCCGAAGATGCTGACGACAAAAACAAAAGGAAGAAGACCGCACCGCCTCCCGATACTCGTGAGGATGATGACGACAATGATCCAGATGTCTCCTACCACTGAGGAATGAGGCCGATGTACGCGAACATAATTGGCATCCCTGCGGCAGGACTGGTGTTTCTGGCGATAAACCATTACCTGAGTCCAGTTGTTGGCGACAGGCTGGCGGTCGGCATTTTGGCTGGATGCCTGGGTTTGTGCGCGTACTTCGCCATGCGCGGTGTCGATATTTATCTTGAGCAGAAAAAAGACAACCCGCCGACCTTCGTGGTACCAAAAACGCTCCCCAATGCATTTGGGGGGATCAAAGAATGTCTCTCAGAATCGAGCTATGGACCGTTCTTCTGGGGGATCAAGAACGTTGATGCCGAAGCCGGCAAATTGGTAGCGGTGCTTCAATTTTCCGAGCTAATGGGAACGGGTTTTATCATTCCGCCGATCCAGGCACAACGTCTGATGATGCTGACAGTACTGGTTGAATCGGTACCGGAAGCTGACCAGAAGCCAGCGGCCGCGGGAGAGACGGCCGCCACTAACGTGACGATGACCTGGCGAATCGATTCTCCGTACAATCGCCTTACGGTCAACAGGATCATGGATGAAACGACCGTTGGCATTAAAGAAGCGCTTGGACTGCCGTCTTCGGATAAACCCAAACCGCGATCGCCGTTTTTGCCACCAACCTGGCTAATTGTGGTGACCGTGCTGGCGGCGCTCTTTTGCAATCAACGGGCAGAAGAGTATGCGGCTCTCAAAGCCAAGCAGGAAGCGGATTTGAAGGCGAAGCAGGAGCAGCTGGCTGCTGAGAGGGCAAAGCGCGAAGAGGCGGAGAGTAAGTGGAGGCAATTCCAAGAAGAGCAACGCCGCAAGGCTGATGAAGTTTGGAAACGGCAAAATCAAAGTGTTCCGCCGGCGTATTCGCCATATTCACTGTCGCCGCCAAGTGTGCCCTCATATCAGCCTTACTACAATCCATTTACACCTACGCAGACCCCACAGCCAACGCCATCGCCGCCGCCCGTCCAGGACGACACCAGTAACAGCACGCCATGGCGCGCAACCCATCACGAATGAGTCTTTCAAGAAAAATCGCCGACCTTGTGAGCTTTACTTTGCCGCGCGATTGGCATGAGTCAAAGCCAAACCCAGATGATCAGTCATCCCAAA
>JAYRNY010000810.1:0-2436 GCA_041911975.1 bacterium
AGCCCTTCCGGATGTTCTACGTTTGAATTGGCGGTGTAGGCGCAATTCGCTGGTTTGCCGACGATCGGCACTGAGCCGATAAAGGGCATGCCAGACATGTTCAGCCACGGGTTGATCGTGAAGCGTGTTCTTATCTGATACTCGTAGATGTTATTTTGAGTGTCTGCCGGAGCGCCCAAGCCGGAATTTTTGGTGGCGTAAGTTGTTCCGCCCGATGACAGGTTTGTGGCTGCAATGTACATGTCGGCGCCGTTGCCGTTGTAGCCGCCCATCGGAGTGATATTGGCAAATTTGCCAAATCCGGAATTTTTCCACTTCTGTGTTTCCTGATCCATGCCGGTAAGTGCATCCTGCCAGGTCGTTGATGCGCCCGCGATGCTCGCCGCCTGGCGGGTTATCATAAGCACGGTCGCCGAACTGGTGGCGAACCCGATTAGATTGATGAGCGGAAACAATATGACCAGAAAAAAGATAAACAGAACAGGCGCAAACTCAGCAATGGCTGCGCTTCCTGCGCATCGACGAATTTTTGTCGCATTACGTATTCCAATACGGTGACCCATGGCCAACTCTACCCCCCGGTCGAAAATAGGCAAGGAAACCCATTTGTATTATTCCCTGTAAGATTAAGAACGATCTCACCCTTTCGGGTGACGACGTGAGGGAAAACTGATGAATGACTGTCAGGATAAGGTTCTAGGGATTATAGGCAATAAAGTTGTCAGGGCTGTGAGCAGCCTTCACCAATTTGCCATTGAGTTTTCAGGCGATAAATGCCTGATTTTGGATGCGGTCAGCGAAGATTCCAGCCCGGGAATTTCTGCCCATGTGACCGGGGCGGCGCAGTTTCCCGAGTCCGCAGATGCCGTGTGCGCGGTTGATTGGAGCTGGATCTCCGGCGGTGAGCTGATGAAAGTAGATTCCAGAACGGATCAGATTAAGCTCAACCTTTCGCCGCAGGGAACGATAACTGTGTCTGTGGCAGTCTGGCAGGGAAAACCGTTTCTCTCATTCATGCCTTACAAAGCGCCTGGCAAGTAGTTTTAAAACCAGCAAGTCAACCTGAAGAAAACTCGCGAAACGCAAACCTGTTTTGCTTTTCTAGCTCAAAATTGCGTACTTTCCGCACTTTTTTGCCTGCAAATGTGGGAGAAACCGGTGTCAGGGGGGATTTTCACCAATCGATTGTTTGATTGGATGGGTCTAATATTCAGGCATCCAAAGGGAAGCCCAAGTGACGAACGGAGATTCGACCATGAATCCGACCACGATGAATAACAAAGACGAAGTTGCTGAATCCAGAACTCAAAGAGACAACCGCCAGGCGCAGTCTTCAACCAGCACCAATGCAAGTCAAAACGCCACTCCCGTTTGCAAGAATGGAGTATGTATGGTCACCTGGAAGCCAACGAAACCGCAAGCTGCCTAAGAGATAATCAAAAGCGCAACTAAAATCAGAATTAGTTCGCTAATTAAGCCTCAACAACCGCTCGTTTTCGCTTAGTCGAAACGGGCGTCTCTGTTTGTTGAGCTTTTGCCTTCATTCTCTTTTCGAGTTGGGCAACCGAAAACGGATAAGGACACCAGCCAGCTCCATTCACAGGACATGTAGCGAGCGCAGCACTGGACACTTTTGCTCTGCGTGCTTTAGTGCGCTTCGGAGCCGTCTTTGTGCTCGGTTTTTTCATGCCGCTCTCCTTCTGAGTCTATATTTGGTATACCACCAAATGCAGATTTGGCGCGCACCTCACTTTAAATTGCCAGAAAATTCTTCTATTTTCTATCTGATTCAAGTTCCGAAAAGGTAGACTAATTGTGCGTTTTCGAGTTCTTCGCCGGGGCGAAGATTTTATCTTTGGTGGTGATCATTTTTTTGCATTCGCTCTTGCATTCGGCATGCAAAGCAAGTTCAAATATCACGCATTTTTTCGCGCAAATTATTGCATACAAATAGAGCGATGTTGCAGGTGGCAATCATCTGCATCTCCATCATGTTCGAGAATTTGACATTGCCTGCACGAAAAACATCTCGTGTGTACAAGTTTGTCCTTTGCCGGTGAATTTCGAGTTTTTTGTACATCGAAATACTGCTACTGTGTATGTGCGTGTCGGGATAGCATTTCTGGTGAGTAGAAACTCGAATATCCAATGCGGGGCGGTATTGTCGATGCAAAGTGAAAGTGGCGACAGCGAGGGAGCGAATCAAACTGATCAGTCAGTCGCCAGTGGCAGCGATCCGTCCAGCACTCAGATTGCTCACGAGGACGGACGCATTGAGCTGACCGACGAGTCAGTCATCTCGGCGAGTCCGATATACAATCATGACCTTGCACCGATTCCTGTGGCCCGCCGCAACTGGTCGACATACAATTACGCCGCTCTCTGGGTGAGCATGTCGGCATGCATACCGACATACATGCTTTCCTCCAGCCTGAT
>JAYRNY010000811.1:0-2079 GCA_041911975.1 bacterium
GTCATCACCTGCCCCGACTCGTCTACTCCAAGCTCCGAGTTCATGTTTTCGGATCAGAATTTCTCTTTTACTCCTCGCCAATTGACGGCTATCGCGGACAACTGTGGGATTTATTTGAACAATTGGCAGGGTCCGCCGAACATCGATTCAGTTCAGAACAAGCAGTTGATTTTGTTTGCAAAGCAAAGACCCAGCGAAGGCATCGAGCTTGTGGCTGAATCGAATCCGCAAGAGCTCTTCGAGCAACGCTCAAAATATGTGCAATCTTACAAAGATTGTGATGACTATCTCTGCAAGCAAACGGCTGACTATGAGAAAGTGTATAACTTCGGTACAAGTACATTCAGTTGGCTCTTGAGCTGTTACTGCCCGAATTACTGGCAGAGGGTATCCGCCTGCGTGATTGATAATCCGGAAAAAGGCAGCCGTTTTCAGGACAAAGATGTAATAGATCGCGGTGTTGTCGATCTTTGCTCGGGTTCCGTTCTTTGTCTGGGAGTCAACCCCAAGTCCCAGGGACCATTGCAGGATAAGCTTTCCGGGCTGGGAATCGATGTGGTTCGATGGGACCATCTGATCTCCTGCTAATGCTACCGATAAACACTTTCGATCGATTTAGGTCGGCACCTGTTATAAGATTGACGGATTGTCAATCGAAAAACTCCGACGGTTTCCCTTAAGACTCCAAATCTCAAACTGCAATCGTGAAACTTTCCATCGTCGCCACCCTCTATAACTCCAGTGCCTACGTGGAACAGTTCTGCAATCGCATTTGCGCGGCGGCTGAAAAAATCACTTCCGATTTTGAAGTGATACTGGTTGATGACGGCTCGCCGGACAATTCTTTGAACGTCGCTCTAAGGCTGCTTCGTCGCAATTCGAAGTTGAAGGTCGTCGAACTGTCGCGCAACTTTGGTCATCACAAAGCAATGATGACCGGCTTGGATCATGCCCAGGGAGACCTGGTTTTTCTTATCGACGTAGATCTTGAAGAACCGCCTGAATTGCTGGGCGAGTTTTACGAAAAGCTGATTGAGGGAGAGTGGGACGTTGTCTACGGCTGCCAGGATCAGCGCAAGGGTGGCTGGTTTGAGAGAACTAGCGGTGCGCTTGCCTGGTTGTTCATAGATGCTCTCATCCCTATGAAAGTGCCTCGCAATCATAGTACTGTTCGCCTGATGAGGCGCCGGTATGTGGATGCTCTGGTCCTGCACAAGGAGCACAAGACGGCCATTGGCGGATTGTGGATCATTGCCGGATTTCGCCAGCTGGGCGTAAAATTTGAAAAGCTTTCGCGCGACAAGACGAGCTATCGGTTCAGCTCACGGGTGCTGATTTTCCTAGACAGCGTCACTTCATTCAGCGAGCGGCCGCTCTACTTCGTTTTCTTTCTGGGTTTGGGAATCTTCTTGCTATCGACTCTGGTTTCAGGCTTTTTGATGGCCAGGTGGTTGTCAGGCAGCGTCTTGCCTGGTTGGGTCTCGGTTATGGCATCAGTATGGATCCTGGGCGGACTGGCAATTCTTTCTATCGGCATTGTCGGTCTCTATATTTCGCGCATATTCGTGGAAACTAAAATGCGACCGTACACCCTGGTCAGAGAAATACATCTTTCGGAAGTTCCGGAACGTGCGCCCAGATCGGCTCGCAATTGATATCGTCTTTCTGTGCGTTGTATGTCCACTTCCGGATGGCTTGTGTCAAGCGCCGTCCGGGTCTTGACACAAGCTGTTGTTATGAGTCCCCTTTTTATCTCTTTTCGTTTTACTCCTCTATGGCAATATTGAAGTAGTTAATAAATGAGGTCTCAATTTCTCCAATGGGTTCCTGTAACAAGCTTTCCGGTGCATGCGACATTCTTCCAGCGGTGAAATCAACCTACGCGTCAGTGGCATAGAACAAGTCCAAGCGCCGCACTAACCAGTCACTAACATGCCGTTGGACTCTGCGCAGGAGCCGGCGGAGTTACAGAACTGCTTCGAGCCGGTGTTTGCGTAATGGGCCCTGCTTGCTCAAAGTCCGTCAATATTCTCTTTAACGATTCTGGCCGGTACGCCAACCACCTGGACATTGTCGGGA
>JAYRNY010000812.1:0-4645 GCA_041911975.1 bacterium
CTGGACTACACAGATCGTGCGGCGCAGGCAGTTGCCTGAGCCGGCGCATAAGACACACAGGCAATTTCAAGCTGGCTCGTCTTTGCAGCATGCTATTTACCCTTTCAGGTTGCATAGTTGCTTCCTGTATTTCCATCATTCAGTTGTGTTTGGTAGCAAATACAGGCTCTTCTGCTTTGGTTTGTTCTAGCTTGAGTGCACTTTGTCTGTCCTTGTCAGCTAAGTCTGATTTGCCGAGAGCTTCGTAGGCTGCTGCTCGCGATTCATAACTCGAGCGGGCATACTGGGGTGACAAATTTATCGCACTTGTGTAGTCGGCGATCGCTTTTTCAAGCTGGTTTTGAAGTTTGTATTCGTCTCCTCGCTGTCTTACAGCATCATCATCGCTGTCATCCACCGCGATCACTTTGGAGAGATCGGCAATTGCCTCTTTATGCCTTCCCAGTTTGCTAAGAAGCTTGGCCCTCTTTTTGTAGCTGTCACAGGTTACAAGATTGGGCGTCTTGCTGACAGCGATGGCGCTGGAATAGTCATTGAGAGCATCTTTAAAGCGACCCATTCTTTCAAGTTGTGCAGCACGCTTGATATAGTTGGCTGCCCTGTCCGGCATGCATTTGATCAATGCACTGAAATCATTTAGCGCTTTTTCGTTATCTTTGATGGTGCAATATACACTTGCTCTGCCCTCTAAAAGATTTGAAGAGTGCGGGTAATGCTTCAATCCTTCGGAGAAAAGCTCGATGGCTTGGCTATACTTTTTGTTGGCGTCATAAATCATTCCCAGATACTCATATCCATCAGTTAGACGCGGGTTTAGCCTGAGCGCCGTTTCAAGGTCGCTGATGGAATCCTGTTGATGGCCATTAGATATGAGGTATCTCGACTTTCCTCGCAATAGGTAGGCTTCAGCCAAATGAGGATTCAATTCTATTGCCCTGGAGGCAGCCTGGTATGCGGTTTTGAAGTCACTGATAGTCATCGCCTTTTGCCCTAATGTTAAACACTCACGAGGATCGGAACTCAATGAAGGAGATAAAACATCGGAGCTGGCTGTCGGTAAAGTGCTGGTTTTCCAATCGAGCCTGCTGGTCGAGTTAGCAAAGCCAGACGTACTCGACTGCTGCGCTGCGAGTTCGCCTGCAGTCGGACTATCGTTTGCAGCCGGCTGCTGAGAGCAGCCAGAAAGCATGATCACCGCTAGAAGTGCCAAGAGTCGTAATCTCATTCTTCAACACACCGACTGGTCGCAGCCACATATTTATACTACTATCATAAAGCGCAATTCTCACATCGCTTCTGCAACGGCAACATCCAGCCGGCGATCGCCTTCGAGTCGAATGTTTGAATGGGTTCGTTGTCCATAGGTCGAGCTTTGCTTGAGGAGCGTTTGCGAGTTAACTATTGTGCCCTCGCATAAGTCTCCAATTCAGTACTTAAGCTAATCTTTCCCGTTTTACAGCGCTGACACAACCTTTTCCAAATCATCCAAGTGGGCAAGGCGTTCGCGAATAAGCTGCTCCGGCAGTCTCTTGTTTTTCTTCAGGTGATTTTCGTAGCTTAGAGTTGCCAAAAGCCAAGCGACGTTACCAACGACAGCAATGCTGCTGGCCACTGTTCCGCAAATAGCCCCTTTGTAGCTCAGATCCAGTTGCCTTTTGGGCTGTAGGGGGAAATATTTGTAATATCCACGGGTTCCTAGAATTCCCTGGGTCATCAGCAAGCCACCAATTACAGGTCCTGTAAGTAAACTTTGCACTGCTACTTTGTCGAGACGGTGAATTGTGGTCAGCTCATTTTCCAGCTGTTTTGCGAACAATTCGCTTGACTGTGAGTACAGGGCAAAACGCTGCGTTGATGGAAGCGTCGGCATCAGCGTGCCGGCAGCTTGATCCGTGTTTGCCAAACCCTGGATTTCTTTGTTCAGCTCGGCCAATTTAGCGCCGGCTGATTCCTGTCTTTTCATCTGTGCTTTCAGTATCAATTTGCGTTCCGTCCAGAGCATTGCGGAAGAAACCAGAGGTGTAGCAGCAGCCATTGCGCCGGTGATGGTGAATAAAATGTTTGAAGTACCATTTAGTTTTGGCTCGTCTACAGCAGTGTAACCAACTGCTGCTCCGATAGCGCCTACCGTGTTGTAAGCGGCGTTCATCAGGAAAAAGAGATTGCGAGCCGCAGACTCGCTGCGGCTGTTTGCGCTGAATTGGGCGTATTCATCCACAAATGCGCGGCGCAGCGCATGCAAAATTTTTCCTTCCAGAACTGCGCGTTGATAGGCTGGATGTTCGCAGTTTGCTGCAACCAGTGTCTCTCTCTCTGACAGCAGCGCATCAATATCTTTCAACTTTTTCGTCACAAAACGATTGGCACTGCCGGTGTCAAATCCGCGCTTGCGGCTGCGAACGTAATTAACCGCATTTGCCGCCAATTGGTATCCTGACCCTGAAGCGGCGATGATGGAGCCCACCTCAGCTGCACGCAAAGAGCGCTGGAGCGGTGCCTTGTTCAAGCTCAGTGGCTTGTTTCGCCCCCGTCCGAACTGTTGAGTCGCAGTCGCTTCGAATGCAAGCAAGTTGGCGGCACCGGCTTCCTGTGCTCCGAAGAAGATCAGTCTACTCATGAGCGGGCGGCGGCAGTTTTCCAAGCGGTAGCTTAGGCTGTATCTTTCAAGCTCTATGCTATTGAGCAGCACCTTTTTCGTAAGTTGTCCGTAGCGTGCACTGAAGTCATCTGACGAAGTCACTTCAGACGACGGGGAAGCATTGTCAGCGGCCAGAGATGGTAACGGCTGTATCGAACAACACAAAGCTGCCAAGTTGACTGCAACAATCAGTCGCTTGAACTCCATCATCTTCTGGTCTCCGGTATCCCTTAGTCAAATAGCTACAAGCTCAACCCTAACATGATATTGAAGAACTCGGTCGCATTTCAAATAGCATGTTGTTCAGGTTGGTATTGAATGGAGGGTTTGCGAGGCTTGACAGCCGGTGCGGTATCCGGCTTTTCCTCCATTCGCTTGAAGACAGTCCGGAACCGATCTGGTGCTCGTGTCGCTTTCTCGATGATTTGTCGGTCAGTCATTTAGTGTGATATCTTCGAGTCACAGGCGTCTTTGTTTGGGAGTTCAGGGAATTACCATGCCGCCTATTTATTCTGGTCATTGCTCCAACAAAGGATGCGACTTTAAAGCTCTTCATGGTTTTCGCAATTTCATAGATTAGCTCAGTGAAATGCAAGCGTGTTCGAGATTGAGCATTGCCTGCAAAAGTTTACTTGCTCTTGCACTCGAATGCGCAACTGCGTGTGCTATGCGCGAAACTCGGGGTGGGCGCGAAGGGATTTGTTTGTAACAAGGGATCTCACGTAGAGATACTCTGATTAAGGTTAATCATACGTTGTTGGTTCGGATGAATGAATCCCTCGCCAGGTGAGTCCAAATCCTAAATCAATTGAATTACCAACGCAAACGTCTGTACAGGAGCCAATTGCGATGGAAAGCTAAGTTTTCCTGTTATGCCGAATTGGAATCCCATATTGAACATCGTAATGCACGACGCCAAAACCAGGACAATCCAAACGAAGGTAGGGATTCGGAAGTTTGCGCCGAAAGCAATCCGTTTGTTCTGGTATTCGACCATTTCGGTGATGCCCTCAAAAAAGAGCGCTTAGATGTCGTTGCTGTCTTTCTGCGCCAGCGTTTATGCTCGCGCCCAGAACATGGTTGTAAGAGCCGCTGTGCGTCGCTTTTGAGTGCTGCCGCCGCCTCAGGCTCTCCATTGCTGAATGGAACGAAGGTCAGGTCTAGTCCAAGCCGGTCTAAAAGGTTTGTCCGCTTCAGAACCTCCAGAAGCAGACCCTGTGTTGATGTTGCCAGCTGTCAGCCAATGTGGATTGGGCTGCGTTCTTGCTGTGATTTTGCGCTTTGAATTGAGCTAGAGATGAGTAAGGTGATTATCAGCAGCGCAACTGCTGACAGGATTGCAGGAAGAGGTTTCACTTTCATGGCGTGCACATGGTGGTAAAGCTGAATTAATGCGTTTCCCAGTGCTGCACTATTGCAAGCACCGCTTTTTAACTCCAAGGGAAACGTGCATATTATTACGGCAAAGCTTTCCCCGCGTGATGCCATTTTGCGCGACCAATGACAATCAGATTCGAATGCTCGAAAGTTTCGAATAAAGTTTGTTCGTCAGTGGGTGATCTTTTATATCAACCTCAAATTCGGCTGTAATTGTACATTCATAGAAGCTGACAGCATTTTTCTGATGCATCCATCCGTGTAGCCCCCAAAATCGGAGCCTCCATCCGATCTTCGAATTACCCGCTATTTCCGGAGGTTTGACATTGTCCTGGCATTTTTCATATTGGTCTTCGATGAGCGTGCATTGTGGATTTATCAGCTCGTCTGGGCTTTGGAGTACGTCGATACTAGCGTTTCCTCCGGGTGAGGCAATCGTATTGCATAGAAACGAGGAGAGAAATAACGGGTTTGCTAGTTCTAAGGGAGGATTTTCCGCTTTCAGGACGCGTTTTAGGTTAGCCTCTGCCTGCGGCTTGTTAAGAAACAGGAGCTCTTTACCATCGAAGGCAAACAAGCAACTGCTACCGCCGCGCGGAAGTCAGGCGAATTCGAGACCACAACGAGAAA
>JAYRNY010000813.1:0-3521 GCA_041911975.1 bacterium
CGGATTACTCGCTTTGCCTGCCCAGGCAGCGGGCAGTATGTCCTCCAACGAGATGGTTATGGTACTGAGGGAAGCCAAAGTCGTAAGTCCGGCGACCCGGCTGGATGTTCTCAAGACTGACCAGGAAGTCACCGTGATTACTAAAAAAACGCCCGGCATGAACGAGCGCGACTGCAAGATCAAAGCAGTCTTGATGGCGAAGGCGCTTATGGATGTTCAGCCTAAGCAATTGGCTGCCGTGAAAGTCATTTACACGATTGATGGTGAAAATGGGGACCTCAGGGTGGTTGTTGGGGCTGGCGATGTGCAGTCATTTGCCGGTGGAGCGATCACCGAGGATCAACTTTTGAAGTCTCTCGACCTCCAGAAAGAAGGTTCTGACGATTCGGATGGTAAGGCAGCTGTGGCGGAAGGTCCACTGAAAGAAAAACGGATGGTTCTGCAGTCGCGTATTGAGTCTCTCAAGGAAGGCGGCACAGGTGTTGCTCCGTTCCAGAAGATGTTCAATGACATAGAAGAGTTGGCTAGAGCGGGGAAAACAAAAGAAACTTCTCAGTTGATGAGCGATTTGAGCACAAAACTGAGCTCGCAAGAAAGCTTTCGCGATCAGGCCAAAGCCGTCGCCGGGGGACGCGGCGTCAAAGGACAGCAGGGAACAGCCTCTGCTGACGCTGGTGGTAAGCAACAGTTCAAACCGGCAGGTCAATCGGCAAGCAGCGGACCTCCCACTGGAAGTCCATTGTGGCTTTTCCAGCAACGCGTACAGGAAATACGAGATCACTTTGCCGAGATGGAAGGCAAGGGAATTTCGACAAGTGACTTTCGAGCGCGCTTAAAGGATTTGGAAGGACAATCTACAAAAGTTTCTCCTCAAGAAGCGGTTCAGAAAATTGAAGACCTGAAAATTAGAATGATGCAGGCAGCTGGTCCTACTAAAGGGCAAGGACCAGGAATCTTTCCCGCGGGAGGTCAGTGGAGAGGAAAATTCAAAGGCGGAAATTGATTGCCCAGCCGGCCTGCAGTCCAGGAGGAAACCGAAATAGCTGACCAATCCGAGTTGAATACTCACAAGATTGCTGACGATGATCCAGAGGTATCGTCCGGTCAGAAAGAGTCGGTCGACCCGATGATCGGCTATGTCTTGGATGGCAGGTACGAATTGCTGGAAGCAATAGGTTCTGGCGGCATGAGCATCGTCTACAAGGCGCGTTTGAACACCGTAAACAAGCTATTTGCTATAAAGACTCTCAATATTCAGGTGCAAGCGAAGGATAATGTAAAGGAAAGATTTCACCGCGAAATTGATTTACTGCTCAAGCTCGAGCATCCGCATATTGTCTCGGTGCAAGACTGCCTGTATGGACCGAACAATCAACCTTATCTGGTCATGGACCTTTTACGTGGAGTTTCGCTCGAACAAGAACTGCAGCGCTCCGGACCTATGCCGGCTGAGTGCGTGCGAAAGATCATGATTCAAGTCTGCGCCGCGCTGAAATATGCGCACCAACATTCAGTTGTGCATAGAGACTTGAAACCGGGCAATATCATGCTCCTGGAAAACGAAGTCGATTTCGTGAAGGTGCTGGACTTTGGTCTTGCTCTAATTGGAGAGAACACTCGTAAGATTACCCAGTCGGGAGAATTCTGGGGCAGCCCTCCATACGCCAGTCCTGAGCAGGTGAAAGGCGACGTCACCGACGCTCGCTCTGACATCTACTCGCTGGGATGTGTGATGTATGAGCTTTTGACTGGCAAGGATCCATTTCATGGAGCTGGGCTTTATGAATTGCTGAGCAAGCATGTGAATGAAACACCGGAACCACTGGCGGTGACATATCCGGACAGCAAAGTTACTCCTGAAATGGAGCGCCTTGTATTCAAGTGTATGGAGAAAAAGGCGCAAGATCGTTTTCAAACAGTCGCCGATCTGCAATACGCGTTGGAAGCAATTGGCTCTGGATCTTTTGCTACTGATTCTTCTTCGCCTCAGACTGTATCTGTCAGTCGCCCTAGAGCAGGCACTTCCTCCAGTAAGAAGGCACCATCGGCGGAGCCCTCATCGTATACGATTACTATTGCTGTGGTGTTGGCAGTGCTTCTCATCGCTGTATTTTCTTTGATGCATGTTGCAGGGAAGAATCATGAACGACCAGGCTCGTTTGCGCGGTCGGAGACGAAAGCCAATCAATCTCAATCAGAGGTGAGTGCAAGTGAGCTGCAGCCCGAAAAGACACGACCGCCTACAGTCAAAAACATTGCACCTAAAGTTGTGGTTCATACGCAGCATTCGGAATCCCCCGTACGCAACGTACCAGCGGGTCATATAAAACACTCGGCACCTGCACATGAGCCGAAGCAAGCCGCGACTCCGAAAGCTTCGCCCAAACGTGATCCTTTCGCTCTCATGCGCGAACACTTATCAAAAGACGCCAAGAACGAGAAGTGAAAAAAAGAGTTTCGGTATTATCGCCTGATGAAGTGAATCAGCTTCTTGTTGTTGTCGATCGTGTATTCATAACCCTCGTAGAGTTCCTGACCGACAATCGGTTTTCCCAGAGCAGCGTAATTGGCAATCACAGCAACGTCGAATTTTTCGATCGGGCCGAGTTTGATGCGTTTCACTTTGAACTTGACGCCGCCTCCACTGCCTGTGACGCCGCTTGTTGTCACTCCTACGCCATCTTCGGTGTTGAGATTGAGCGCCTTCACGTCATGCGCACCAAAGCTAATTGCCGATGCAGAATTGCCTGTGTCAAAAATCATAGGATAGGGACGCCCATTCACTTCGACGTTTACCACCATCTTAGGTCCTTCCCAGTTGAAAGGTACCGCGTATCCGGAATTTACGGATGACTTCTGTGCGGGTGACGAAGACGAGTGACTCGAACTCTTGCGTACTAGCCTGATGGTTCCTGCGTTTCTGTCAATCGTGTAATCGAAATCTTGGATGAACGACTGGCCTAGTAGTGGTGATGACGAATTATAGGAAAGGACCTTGATGGGAAACTTTTCCCTGAATATCGTCCCCACCTTTATGTCTGCAGGCATCATCCAGTACGATTGTGAACCGTCATTGGCAGAGCCTCCTGATTGTCCAACTGGATCACCATCCGGTGGCTTGATGCCGATCTCCTCTAGCTGGTTTTTCCCAACCACAATTCCGGTCGCACCGGTGTCGAACGCCAATTTGATTGGGCGGTTGTTTATGAATGCATCTACCTTGAGACCTGCATCGCCTTTCTCGAAGTAGAGTGTCGCCTGCTCAGGAATAAGCGAGCCGATGTGATTTTGTACTGGTGTGCGTGAGCTGCCCGAGTATGTTCTTACCGTGCTCTGCGGAGCCTTTGTTGCCGACTTTGCTGCGGGTTTGCCGTACCATTGCGCATCTGTTGTGCCCGGTGGGAGGCTCATGCCTTGAATTGCTTGCAGCGCTCGATTGGCGGCGTCCGTGCCGGGAAATTTCTTGAGAATAGCCTGGTAACTGACCATGGCGTCAGACGTTCTGCCTCGATATTGCCAAC
>JAYRNY010000814.1:0-8503 GCA_041911975.1 bacterium
AGATCACGCTCTTTTTTCACACTTCAGGCACGCCATTTTATTGACACTGTTTTTATTGCCTGACTCGCTTCATTGACACGGTCCAGACACTCCCCGGTGTCTAATGAAACCAGTACCGATTCCCGCCTCTTGCGAGATACATGAACTCAGATCTCAAACCACAAGCCTTTTTGGCAGTTGGGCTCTTTCTCTCCACTTTGGCGTTCGGTGGATCTTATCTGTTTCTGTCAAGAGCAACTCAGGACTATGGGACATCTTTCCTCATAGCGTTGCTAATTGCCGTTTCTCTATTATGGACATTCAAACATCATGCGCAAGGAATGCGCGCGAAGTAATTCGAGAGTTTAGCGCTGGTGTCCGCTGCCCTTGCGGCGCTTGACCATCTCGACGGCCTTGAGTCTTGCCATGGCTTTGGACAATGCTATTTCTGCCAGGTGCACTTCGAGCTTGTCGGTCTTTTGTGTTTTTTCTGCTTCGACGCGGTCCCTGGCTTGCTTGGCTCTGGCTTCGTCGATTTCGGTATCCAGCTCCGCCAGGTTGCTGACGATAGTCACGTAAGTCGCGTGGGGATCGATTTTTGCTTTTCCGTTTTCCTTTTCAGGATGCGGAGTGTAGCCAGTTATATTCGTCTCTTGCTGTGTATCCGCGCCCTTCTTCACTTCCATGACACCACCGATGACGGCAGCGGTATCGACGGACGATTCGCCTTTGAATTCGATAACATCAATGGCAAGCGCAGTTACGATTGGCTCGTGGTCAGGCAAAATAGTCAGCTCGCCGTCGACTGCGCGGGCAGTTATCTGTTTTACCGGGGCGTCGAAAACGATGCGCTCCGGGGTGATGATTTTGAGAAACATTGTGCCAGCAGTCATTGAATCCGTCCTTTTTTACTTGCCTTTTTTGCCTGCGCTTTCTTTTTTACCGTAAGCGCAGCGGCTACCTTTTGTCGCTTTACTGCTTTGACCGTCGATGGTGCAATCGAGTCCAAGCCTTCATGTTTGTTGTTGGAAGAAGCTTTGTGGCTTTTGCCTTTCTTCTTGTGCTCGCAAATGCGATCTATGAGTCCATATTCGAGAGCTTCTTGCGCGGTCAAATAATGATCGCGTTCGATGTCCTTGCGAAGTCTGTCTCTGCTCTGTCCAGTGCATCTGTGCAAAACTTCGATCTGAGCGTTGCGGAAACGCTGTCCCTGAGCGGCTTGAATTTCCAGATTGGTGATGTCGCCGTCCGCTTCCCAGAGCGTCTGGTGAAACATCAAGGTGGCGAATTCATATGCCGAACGCTCTCCGGTGCCGGCTGCAAGAATTTCGCAAGCACCGGATAGAGCGTGACCGAGGCAGATGGTATTCACCTTCGCCTCAATCTGGGACATGATCGCGATGATGGCGTCGGCATTGTATCCATTGCCGCCGGAAGAATTGATATACAGATTGATCGGTTTATTAGGATCGCTCTGATTCAACTTCAGGATGCGGCGAATCACCGGCAATGCCACTTCGTTTTCCAGCCGGCCGAAGACAAAAATGTCTCTATTGCTCGGTTTTGGAGGCGCTGGCGTTTGCGGTTTTTCTTGATTGCCTTCCTGATTTTTTTTCTTCATTTTGTTTGAAACGCGAATCTTTTCTATTTATTGTTTTTCTTTCTCTTTGGCTTCCTGGTCGTTCTTGATCGCTTCTTCAATGGTGCCGACCATGTAGAACGATTGTTCGTACATCTCGTCGAGCTCGCCGCTGATGATCATCTTGAAGCCTTTTACGGTGTCTTCGAGCTTGACGTAGGTGCCGGGACGTCCGGTGAAGATTTCTGCGACGTTGAACGGTTGGCTCAAGAAGCGCTGAATCTTGCGGGCGCGCGATACGGTGATTTTGTCTTCTGCCGACAATTCGTCCATACCGAGGATGGCAATGATGTCTTGCAAGTCTTTGTATTTTTGCAGTGTTTGTTGAACGGCGCGGGCGACATCGTAGTGCTCTTGTCCGACGACTTCGGGCTTGAGAGCTGTGGAGGTCGATGCGAGCGGATCTACTGCAGGATAAATTCCCAGTTCTGCAATCTGACGCGAAAGAACCGTGGTTGCGTCCAAGTGAGCAAACGCAGTTGCCGGCGCCGGATCTGTCAAGTCATCGGCAGGTACGTAGATGGCTTGTACGGAAGTTACAGAACCTGCCTTGGTGGAGGTGATGCGCTCTTGCAGTGCGCCCATCTCTTGTGCCAGTGTCGGTTGATATCCTACGGCTGATGGCATACGTCCGAGCAGTGCGGATACTTCAGAACCGGCTTGGGTGAAACGGAAGATGTTGTCTACGAAGAGCAACACGTCGGTGCGGTTGATGTCGCGGAAATATTCAGCAACTGTGAGAGCAGAAAGACCGACTCTCATTCTGGCGCCCGGTGGCTCGTTCATCTGACCATAAATCAGTGCGACTTTGTCCAAAACTCCGGACTCTTTCATTTCGTGCCAGAGGTCGTTTCCTTCACGAGTACGCTCGCCCACTCCGGCGAATACTGAGAATCCACCGTGGTTTTTGGCGACGTTGTGAATCAGTTCTTGAATGATAACCGTCTTGCCTACGCCGGCTCCGCCGAAAAGACCGACCTTTCCGCCTTTGATGTAAGGCTCGAGGAGATCGACGACTTTGATACCGGTTTCAAACACAACGGTGTCTGTTTGCAATTGTGTAAGGTCGGGTGCCGGACGGTGAATCGGCCAGAGGTCTTCGGCTTTGACCGGACCTTGCTCGTCAACTGGCTCGCCGACTACGTTCATGATGCGACCGAGGGTGGCTTTGCCGACCGGCACGGAGATTGGTTTTTTCAAGTCGGTGGCGATCATGCCGCGGGTCATGCCGTCGGTGGAGCTCATCGCTACCGTGCGGACTCTGTTGTCGCCGAGCATCTGCTGCACTTCGCAGATAACCTTGTAATCGTCTCCAGCGGGGTTTTTGCCGCCGATTTCAAGGGCGTGGTAAATCTCGGGCAGCTGTCCGCTTTCGAACTCGACGTCCACGACCGGTCCGATGACCTGAATGACTTTGCCCTGTGTTGCTTCAAGAACTGCGCTCATGTGCACTCCAGATGAGAATTTCCAAATACTTAATTGGTCCGAGACCCTACCAGGCTTTTAAGGGAAGCCTGATTCTACCAGCTAAGGATAAAGGCTAAAGGCTCGATAGGACGGCTCGTTTATGTTACTTTCAGTATGCTCGACACCAAGTGTCTCAACCTAAGTATTCGTGGACTCTCGTAAATCAGCCGCTCGGCTAAAAAGGCTTCATAAAAGGAACATCATTCGGCGCGTCCTGCGTGACGTCGGAGCGGTTGCAGTCCTAGTATTGATCGGCACTTTCGGGTTTGTAGCCATCGAGCACTGGCGCATACTCGATGCTTTATTCATGACTGTAATCACTTTGACCACCGTCGGCTACGGCGAAGTCAGACCGCTCAGTGATTCCGGCAAACTCTTCGCAATGTTCGTAATCTTTGCCGGTGCGTCCACTGTCGTCTATGTGCTTGGCGACATGGTAGAACTGTTCGTTAGTTTCAATTTTGAGCTCAGGCGAATGAAAGATCAGATTTCCAAACTCTCGGACCATTACATCGTTTGTGGCTGGGGGCGTACTGGTCAAGAAGTAACCGATCACTTCATGGTCAAGAAAATACCCTTTGTGGTGATCGAAGAAGATCCAGCTCTAGCAAAACGGGCAAGAGAGGCCGGGCTACTTGTCATCGAAGGGGATGCGACCGCCGACGACGTTCTTGTTCAGGCTCAAATCCAGAAAGCCAACGGTGTGATTTGCGGCTTGCCGGATGACGCTGCCAATACATTTATTGTTCTGTCCGCCAAGGAGCTGAACGCCAACATCCATATCGTGTCAAGAGCTGCCAACCCAGGCTCGGAATCCAAGCTCAGGCGGGCTGGAGCCAAGATGGTCATTTCGCCCTATGTGATTGCCGGACGAAGAATGGCTACAGCCGTCACTCAGCCGCTTGTAACTGAATTTCTCGACGTTGTAATGCATACTCCGGATTACGACCTGCGTATTGACCAGGTCAACCTGACTGCAGATAGCGTGCTTGTAGGTAAGTCTTTAAAGGATGCAAATATAAAGCAACAGTCTGGAGCGATGATCTTGGCAGTAAATCAAAGTGGTAAGCTGATAACCAATCCGCTGCCGGACCAAGTGTTCAATAGCGGGGATATCCTGATCGCGCTCGGGACGGAAGACGAGCTGAAAAAGCTCGCGACACTTGCGGGTATCCGTAAAGACTGAGCCGGTGAGCTAAAAGGCAAGAGTATAAGGATAAGACGACATAATGAGCAACGAAGCCCCTACACAACCTGAAGAAGCGATGATCACTCTCGAAGGAGAGGATGGGCAGTCGTATACGTGTCAGATTCTTGACATATTCGATTTTGAAGATCAGGAATACGCCCTGCTTTTGAAGATGGGCGGCGAAAAGGCTGAATCGAAAGCCGAAGATGATGAAGATGGATCGCTCGTAATCATGCGCCTTATCCAGCGTGACGATCAGTCTATATTCCAGACGATCGAAAGCGACGAAGAGTTTGACAAAGTAGTAGCACACGTCGAAGAACTCGCTCGCATGAGCGAAGAAGAAGGCGAAGGCGACGAGTAGTCTCGCTATTCTCTTGTGGGCGCGCGCTGCCTGCAAGTCGTTTGTATACGCTCCGGGGTTCGCGCGCGCATCCATTACTCTAATCGGGCGTCTGTCGCTGTTGATTACTAATCAAACTTAGGCAAAAGCAGCATCGGCTTTACGATTTCCGGCTTCGGCAGTAACTGGCGTCTTATGTCTTCGAGAATCGCTTCGGCCAGCGTGTCGTAAGTCGCTTTGCTGTCGAATTTGCGCGTGGTGTTCTCGTCCATGGTCCACATGCCGTCGTCGGCTCTGCCTGTTACGTGAAACGTCGTGTAACGCCCGCCCAGATGGACTGTGTAGAGAATGGCGTCTTTCTCGAATTTGCTCCAACTGTCGATGACCAGTCGCTCGAGAATGATCGAACCGGCTGCTTCCGAGCCGTCCGGCGTAGGTATGCGCGTATTGCCTTTAATGAACGCCTTGACGATTGCCTGGTGGACCTTGCCGGGGTCCTTCATCGACGTAACCGTGAGCGGACCCTGGTCGACGAAAAAACCGGCCTCGGTTTCGCAGACACTGGGGGTAATAACCTTTCCCTGATGCAAATAGAAGCGAAAAAGTCCCATGCCTGGATCCTGGTGCTGCAACCCACTAGTTCAGTGTAGCAGCATGGATGCGTATGTGAGCCTGGACGGACGATCGAAGGGCGCCAGCGGAAGACGAGGCGCAGCCGAGTCTGGAGCATCCGATTGAGGCGTCCGGAGAGAGTGTCGCAAGCGCGCGGAGGGTGGTGCGTAGCAGAGCCCGGAGCGCTTATGATTAGATTCGCGGCTTCATGGTCGGAAACGCGATCACATCTCTTATAGAGGCGCTGTCGGTCAAGAGCATGACCAGGCGGTCGATGCCGATTCCGATGCCCATTGTGGGAGGCATGCCGTATTCCATGGCATTGATGAAGTCGAGGTCCAGAGGCATTGCTTCCTCGTTGCCTGCGGCCTTCTTGGCTGCTTGCTGTTCCAGTCTGGTGCGCTGATCGAGCGGATCGGTCAATTCGCTGTAGCCGTTTGCCAGTTCTCTGCCATAGGCAAAGAGTTCAAAACGCTCTACCTCACCGGTATTCTTGCGGTGCGGTTTGGTCAGAGGCGACATTTCCACAGGGTAGTCGATGAGGAAAGTCGGCTGAATGAGAGTCTCTTCGCACTTCGATTCGAAAATGGCATTGATTACGTGACCGCGTGTATCGCAGTGGGTCAGTTCTACGCCGCCCAGTTTAACTGCTGCGGCTTTTGCTTCTTCATACGTTTTGAGCGAATCCACATCAAGTCCGGTCACTTCCTTGATGGCATCGTTCATGCGCAGCCGTTTGAACGGGCGCTGGAAGTTGATTTCCACACCCTGATAAGTGAGTTGCGTCGTGCCGGCAACCTTTATGGCCGTTTCCACCAGCATTTCTTCAGTCAGATCCATGAGCTGGTTGTAGTCGCCGTAAGCCCAATACAGCTCCAGCATGGTGAACTCAGGATTGTGCCTGGTGCTGATGCCTTCGTTGCGGAAGATGCGACCGATTTCGTAAACGCGCTCAAAGCCCCCTACGATCAGTCTTTTCAGGTGAAGCTCCGTGGCGATGCGCAAATACAGATCGATATCGAGCGTATTGTGATGCGTTATAAACGGGCGTGCATCAGCACCTCCGGCTTCCACTTGCAAAACAGGCGTTTCCACTTCCAGGCATCCGCGCCCATCGAGAAACTCTCTTATAGTACGGATGGCGATGCTGCGCTTTCTCAGAGTGTCGCGCACATCAGGATTCATAATCATGTCGACATAGCGGTGGCGGTAGCGCGCCTCTACATCGGTAAAGCCGTCCCAGCTGTCGGGCAGCGGCTGAAGCGTTTTGCCGAGAATTTCATAGCCCGTCACTTTGACCGACAATTCGCCCTGTTTTGTCCGCCGAATCGTTCCTTCGGCTCCCAGGAAATCACCCTTGTCGAGCAGTCTCAAGCGCTTAAGTTCTTCTTCGGGCAGATTCTGTTTGTGGCAAAACAGCTGAATTTTGCCGGTTTCATCAAAGAGGTCGACGAACATCCAGGTATTACGCTCGTTGAGCACGCGCCCGCAAACTCTCACGACATCTTCGGTCTCGGTGTCCGCGGGCAGGTCTTTATACTTCGCCTGCAACTCGTCTGCTTTGTGAGTGCGTGTGAAGCTGTAGGGGTAAGGATTTACTCCCTGTTCCTTAAGCTGTTCCAGCTTGCGCAGCCGTTCTTGCCTTAGCCTTGAGTCGTCTTCGCTGGACGTCATTTTTACGAGGCTCCCTTGAGTCATGATGAGAAAACCTGATGAAAGAGGGACAAAGAGTCAATCGTAAAACATTTGCAGCCCAAATAGTGCCAGTTTTACGATAGTTAGACTTCCACCGCCTCAGCGGCGATGCCATGTGTCGACCGATTCTGGATCAAACGGTTAAGCAAGAGTGCGGACAGCTTCCTCGAAACAGGTGGGTGCCAAGTGGGATATATAGGAAGTTTCGTTAAGAATTTCTACGCTTTCTACCTTGCTTTGAATTAAGCGAAAGCCGCACCGGGACTTGAATAGACCTGCATGTTATACTTAACGGTGTTATGTTTCGGGACAAGTGTGCACGTTGTCTAAGCGTCGCTAAAACGCGCATGAACCGTGAATTCCAGCGGTGTCCAAAACAGGTTTTAGATATAAGGGAGTAATCGCAGGTGGCTGAACCGACAAACCCTTCAGGCGGCGGATCTGGAGAAAGAATCGTTCCCATTGAAGTACGGGACGAAATGCGTAAGTCGTTTATCGACTATGCGATGTCGGTAATCGTCAGCCGCGCTATTCCCGATGTGCGCGACGGCTTAAAGCCTGTGCACAGAAGAATCATCTTCGGTATGTACGAGAGCGGCCTCGAGCCGACCGAGCGCTACCAGAAGTCTGCCAAGACCGTCGGTTATGTGATGGGTAACTATCACCCGCACGGCGACTCTGCTATTTACGAATCACTTGTCCGCATGGCTCAGCCCGGCTCCAGCCGTTATGTGCTCGTAGACGGGCACGGCAATTTCGGCGATCTGGATAATCCGGCCGCTGCGATGCGTTATACGGAAGCCAGATTGGCTCGTATTTCGATGGAGATGCTGGCTGATATCGATGCCGAAACCGTCGATATGCGCGCCAACTTCGACGACACCAGAAAAGAGCCGATCGTGCTTCCGTCCAAGGTGCCGATGCTTTTGCTGAACGGCTCTACTGGAATCGCGGTGGGCATGGCCACCAATATTCCGCCGCACAACCTGTCGGAAGTATTGGATGGAACGATCGCCAAGATCGACAACCCAGATCTCTCATCCAAGGAATTGATGCAGTGGATCAAGGGACCTGATTTCCCGTCCGGCGGCATCATCATGGGCACAGACGGTATCGAAGAAGCTTTCGAGACCGGCAAAGGTTCCATTCAAGTGCGCGGTGAAGCGACAATCGAGCAAATTCCTGGCTCGGGCGGAAGACAACAGCGCATGGGTATTGTCGTCACGTCTTTGCCGTACACCGTTGGCCCTGAGGCTTTTGCCAAGCGCGTTGCCGACATGGTGCGCGATGAGAAACTGACAGGCATCAGCGATGTCTGCGATGAGACGAACCGCCACGGCATTCGCGTGGTTATCGAACTTAAGCGCGATGCGCACCCTGATGTAGTTCTCAATAATCTTTATAAATTCACGCAACTGCAGCAGTCATTCCCGGTCAACACGCTTGCTCTTGTGAGAAACAAGAAAACGGGTGGCTCAGAGCAGTTCAAGCCGATGACTCTGTCTCTGGCAAGCATTCTTCAAGAGTTCATCGATCACAGAATCGAAGTGGTCACAAGGCGTACCGAATACCAACTCAA
>JAYRNY010000815.1:0-4718 GCA_041911975.1 bacterium
AATTTCGAATGCCGTTGTTATTGAAATTGTTGTTGGTTTGATTCCAATTGTGGAAATTGTTATTGCTGAAATTTCCGTTCTTCCAATTGGACATGTTTCCAAAACCGCCATCGGTCGGGAAATGCTGGCCGCCGCCCCAGTTTGGATGGTTTCCTCCGGTGATTGGATTGTCCGGATGGTTGCCGCCGAATCCAGGCTTGTTGTCGAAACCACCGCGACCGCCGAATCCACCATTATTGAATCCGCCGCGATCGCCGAATCCGCCGTTGTTAAAACCACCGCGGTCTCCGAATCCGCCGCGATCGGCAAAACCGCTGCCGAAGCCCTGTCCGCCTTTGTTTTGAGCCAGACCGCCAAAGCCGCCG
The DNA here is from genome assembly GCA_041911975.1 of bacterium. GTDB lineage: Bacteria > Cyanobacteriota > Vampirovibrionia > Obscuribacterales > Obscuribacteraceae > QKMZ01. Next base: position 366 of record JAYRNY010000815.1, read on the forward strand.
CCAAATCCATTGTCGCCTCCACGGCCGCCGAATCCGCCGCGATCACCAAAGCCACTGCCGCCGAATCCGCCGTGGTCTCCAAAACCGCCTCGGCCTCCAAATCCGCCGCCGCCTCCACCAAAATGGCCGAATCCACCGCCGCCTCCGCGGAATCCGCCGCCTCCTCCACCAAACCCGCCGCGCGCATAGCCGGGCGGTATCATCATCGAAAAGCTCAAGCAAATAGCTGTGAGAGCAACAAGTCTTCGCATGTTTATACTTCCTTGTTTGGTAGCGAATCGAAAAAAACTATTGGCTGATTCTCTTCACGGTCAAGGGCTCGGTGTCCGGATACATCAGCCCGTCAGCATTGCGCTTGATCGACTGCCATTGGAATGAATCGTTGTTGCTCAGTGAAATTACATTGGTGGCATTGGAGCGCCAGCCGGATTGCTCGACGCCTTCGGCGTTGATCACCCATTTGTTGTCTTGTTTGCGCCAGCTTCCGTAGCCGAAACCGCCGCTGGAATCGAAGTGCCAGGAGACAATCTGATCTCTGCTCGGATCCCAACCGATGACTTGTATGTCGGCGCGCGGCTTTTCGTTGGGGCGTGTGAGAAGGAAATTGAGACGCAGGAAGTGACCGTTGCCGACTTTCTCGGCGGTCATTTTCAATTTTGCTTCGCCTTGCTCAGCAGACCAGTCACCGACCAGCCAATTGAGATCGGCCAGATGATCTGCTGCTGTGGCTTGATTGACGGAAGTTTCGCTGGCCGACTGAATCAACCACGTTCCGCCTTTGTTCTGCAAGAGCATGGTGAATCTGGCATCAATTGTTTTGCCTTTGTCTGTCTGTCTGGTTGTTGTCCCTTCAATCCAGGCACTGTCGCCACCAATTAAACGAATGGTTTGCGGCTCCAGCTTTAGAGAGGATTTTGCGTCGGGGCGAACGTGACGAGCGAAATGATCTTTGAGCGACTGGCGACCTTCGTGTTTGACACCGTCTTCATCAACATAGGCGCCGTCCAGAGTGAAGAAGGACGCCATTCTGTCGGCATCGCCTTTAGATGCGGCATCGGCCAGGGACGACAATTGCCCGCGGATTGCTGTTTCTGAGTCACTTTGCGGCGCGGACTTTGCCGGAGCCGAAGCTTTCGCCTTGGACTTCGTCGCCTTTGCCAGACCTGGCTGCGGCATCAAATTAGCTGACAGTGCCAATGTGACGGCTGCCAATATGAAGATATTTCGCCTTGAATTACGCATAGTGTCCTCTAAAGAAATTGCTGGTCATCATTTCCGGCTGAATGGCGGTAACACACGCCAGATCGCAATCAGCCAGTGCGGAGAGTCACATAGTATCCGCTTGCTGATGCTTGCGCACAGTACGAAAAGAGGCGTTTGTGTGAGGAACTTAACATTATGGTAATTTCACCATTGCCTTTTAATCTAAGAAATGCGATTCTTAAGCCAACAAAAAGCGTTGCGTCCTATATTTCTACTTTTTCGAAGATGTAAAGAGTCTTCTGAAGGAGCTATTCATGCCTCAATCTATGGATCGTTCACTAATTGCCAGCACCACGCGCGCTCGTAGAGTCACTAGAGAAGAAGTGGTGAAGCTGAAAGTTTCCACCGAAAGGAAAGGTATCTTCAGCGGTGTTGGAAACTTACTCAAGACAATCGGACACATGCTCTCGATTAGTCCCGCGCCAAAGGCAAAAACTGATTGCAAGACTGCAGGGCACGTTATGCCCGCCTCTGGCTGGCCGGCCGGTAAATTCCCGAATTGTGTCGATTGCGGAAAACGCATCACCGCACCGACTCATTTGAGAAATTCCGTCTGGAAAAAGTAGACCGCATCGGTCTTCGAGGTCGAACTCATCGCATGCACACTTGCGCGTAGCATGCATCTTCGACGGTTGGCGAATATCTGAAACCCACCTTGGCGGGTGGGTTTTTTGTTGATTTCGTTCTCAGCGCCCTTTGCTTGTCCGTCGGCATCGGGCGTCGCCCCTACAGCACTTTCTTGGTCGGCTTGTCGGTGTTGTGTGTTGTAGTTGAGTTGCCGGCCGCTTCGCTTTCTGCTTTATCCGAAAGGCTGAGCTTCGTGCACGGAGCCAGCACCAGCGTCAAATCGATGGATGAACGCGGCTCTACCATTACATTGACCGGCCAGGTGGTCAGTTGTGGAAGCTTCTCCTTCAGTCTTTCAGTGAGTGCGTTGTCGGCGCGATAGCTCATTTGCACGATCTGCTCGTGCTGGCAGTCGGCCATATCGCCGCGCATGATGTAGCGAACTCTGTAACCAAGCCCATTCAGTACTGTTTCCAGCGATCTGGCTTCTTGCTCTTGTCCACGTGGATACTTGATGGTTATCCTCACCGGGCGGTCGGATTCGTCACTATATGTAGTGGCGGTCGTTGCAGCTGTAGCGGCATCGCTGCCAAACTCTTGTTTCTTTTCTTCTTGCTCTGCGACTGAAATTTTTTCGTTGAGCATGCGACTGAAAACCACAGAGCAAGCCTCAGGATCGGGGATCCAGTAGCTGCCGCCGTGAATGAATTCTGCATGACCCGGCAAGGTGGCCGTCTGCACTTGCTGCGCCTGAATGTCTTTTCCGAATCCGGCGACCTTGGCCATCTCTTCTGCGTTCATGTCTGTGACGACATACTCACTGGCAAACTTGAACAGGTCAGGCAATTTCAGTATGACTGCGGGTTCTTTCAGCTTTTTGGAAACTTGACGCATGAACCATTGTTGGCGTTCGATGCGGCCGATATCGCCTTTGGGATCGTGGCGAAAACGCACATACTCTTCCACTTGTTTCGGACTGAGCGTTTGCAAACCCGGCTCCAGATCTACATGCAGACCGGCTGCGCGATCGCGATATCTCATGCGCTTCTCGACCATGATTTCCATCGGTCCGAGCGCTTCAAACAGCTTTTTCAGTCCTTCAGTATCGACGACAACATAATGATCGATGGGTACGGCGAAAGCTTCTTTTACGGCATCAACTGCCAATTCCGGACCACCAAGGGCGTGCGCCGAATTGATCTTGTCGATGCCATGGTTGCCCGGCAATTTCACCCGGCTGTCGCGCGGAATGGAGACGATGCCGACCCTGTGCAGGTCGGTGTCAATGTGCACCAGCATCATCGTGTCCGAGCGCGTGTTGAGAAAACGCTGAGCATGCCGGCCGTTCGAATCGACTCCCATGCACAGAATGTTCATGCTGCGATCGAGTGTTGGCATGAGCTGAATTTTGGGCAGAGAGGGCAGGGACAGTACCGGCTTGGGAGTTGAACCCTCGACGATGATTATGGGCGGCGGAGGGGCTCCAGGAATGCCAGGAAATATGGGCCGTTTCGTAAAATGAATAATGGAGAGCCCGACCAGCACTCCAAAGAGTGTGGCACCCAAAATCTGCAAGGCAGTCGGTGATTCGGGGTATTTGTCGCTCAAGAAATTTTCCCGCCCCATTGCTGGGGCTAATGTTTACAACCGGCTTCTAAAAATCTTATCCCCAACATCTGTTAGCAATAATGAACAGATCAGATTATTTCAGATAGATTTTACGAGGACTTATCAGAGGAGAGCGGACGTGGAGTTATTTCTCGACACAGCTAATGTGGACGAAATCAAGGAAATCAACGCCTGGGGCGTGCTTTCCGGTGTCACGACCAATCCCAGCTTGATTGTGAAAGAAGGCAGGGAGTTCAAAAAGGTCGTTAAGGAAATTTGCAACATAGTGGACGGCCCGGTCAGTGCTGAAGTCACTGCTGAGGACGTGGACGGGATGGTGAAACAGGGGCTTGATATCGCCACCTGGGCGGAAAACGTCGTCGTAAAGTGCCCTTTGACCGCTAATGGCTTGTCTGCATGTTCTCAGCTCTCGAAAAAGGACATCAAAGTCAACGTAACTCTCTGCTTTTCCGCCAACCAGGCGCTTCTTGCTGCCCGCGCCGGCGCTTATTTCATCAGCCCGTTCGTTGGGCGCCTCGACGACATTAATCAGGACGGATCAGCTCTGGTAGCCGAAATTGTCGAGATGTACCACATTCAAGGGCTGGAAACCAAAGTGCTGGCGGCTTCCATCCGTACACCGGTGCATGTGACCCAGGCCGCACTGGCGGGCGCCGATGTGGCAACCATGCCCTACAAGGTCTTCAAACAATTGGTGAAGCACCCGCTCACCGATGCCGGAAACGCTCAATTCCTGGCTGATTGGGCCAAAGTCAACCAGCCTGCTTCTGCCAAGAAGTAGGCGTTGATGGGAGTCCCGGTGGTTTTCTCGTGCTTATTTGAATTCCGGGCTGGATATTCCGGGGTTTAAACGCTTTTGCTCTGGCTAAGTCAGTGCCAAAATGGGAAAATCGG
>JAYRNY010000816.1:0-3033 GCA_041911975.1 bacterium
ACTCATTGGTGCTGAGCAGCGTCAGTGATGCGCAAATCGACGTCAGCGGGGTTCTCAATTCATGCGTGACAGTTGCAACGAACTCACGGCGTTTCCGCTCGATTTCGCGCAGTTCGGAAACATCAAGAAGGTTCATCATAAAACATTCTTCCTGGGCAAGATTGAAATCGCCTATGGACATCTGTACGGGAAACTCTTCACCCGACTGCTTGCATACTTCGCGCGCAACAACGTGATTGTGCGCCTTCTCGGTTAGTTTGACGAAAAACTCTTCTTTCTCCTCTTCCAAATCGAGCCTTTTTCCTTCCGCGAAAAGACTGACCACGTCTTTGCCTTCAAGCTCCTGCCACTGGTATTCGAACATCGTCATTGCGCTCGGGTTTGCCACCCTTATCTTGCGGTTGCGGCCGACAACAATCAGTCCCACGATCATGCGCTCGATCATGCTGCGGATCTTGCTTTCGCTTTCCTTGAGCCGCTCGAGAACAGCCCTTTCCTTAGCCGCTGCATCTTTCAATGCGTCAGCCATGTTGTGAAAGACAAGATCAAGCTCGGCAATCTCGTCGTTGCCTCCCAACAAGCGATTGAGCGGCTGATCGGCCGCCAGGAGTAGCGTGTTGTTCTGGATTACTCCTATTCTCTTCGTAATCTCGAAGAAGAATAGAGATGCAAAACCGAGAGCAAGCGCGACGTTGAAAGCTACTCCTGATGCAAGAAGGATGTTCAAGTTTCGCCTGGATGTCTCGCGCGTTTCCTTACTGTTTGATTCAATGCGCCTGGACTCTGCGGTCAACTCGTGCAAAGTAGTTCTGATTGCTTCCCTTGTCCTTGTGAGAGAATCCAGCCGAACAGGCGCTCTTCCCACGCCCATATCCAGCCCCGGTCTCTCTATTGCGGCTATGGAATCCTCGAGCAGCATTGTGCCGCGCACAATCGTGTCGTTGGCTTCTTTCAAAATCGGCAGAACTTTCGAATCTTGATCGTCGCTGCTGAGCAGATGTTTCAACTCAGCAAGATCCTCCTGCAGGCGCGGCGCCCAGAAGTCGTAGCGCGAACGGTAGGGACGCCACTTTGTATAGCCGTAAACACCAACTGCAATGCTCGCTTCGGTGTAGTCGAGATCGACTTTATTAGCCAGGCTCATTACTTGTTTGCTTTTCAGTTGCAATTCCAGTTCGCGATTTGCTTCATTGAGCTGAGTGAAAAGAAGAAAAATGAATCCAAGCTCGCAGGCCAAAATGAAGAATGCGAAGAAGAGCCCTTTGTGGAGCAGCTTAGGTTTGAACCATTTTGCGCCAATGGTCATTGCTTCGAGTGTTTCCTTTGCACGAAGGTAAGCCGCTTCAGCTCTTGCTCGTTGCGTTGAAGTTCAAGGATGTTGTGATTGAATTTGCAGACCTCGATCGCATCTTTGTCCACTTTAATTGCCGCATCGATATTGCCGCTTGCTTCATACTCTTTGGCCAGATACAACATCGAAAAGATGGTGTCGTGGTCCTTCAAACCGTAATTATGTTTGAGAATGTCAACTTTTTTCTGCCACCAGAAGGCGCTCTCCTTGTGCATTTTGCGATAGGAGTAATAATCGGCGATTTGCCGACAGGAAGTTGCCAGTGCCGAATGGTTGGGTCCCAGCGCCTTTACTGACCAGTCTTGCAGTTTCAAAAGAATCTGCAGCAATTTAGCGTCTGGTGCAACCAGTCCAGGCGAATTCCAATCCGCACTTTCGCGAGCGCGCGTCAGAAGCGGCATAATCTCCTGACAGTTCTTGAGCGGTTGGAGCAGTCTGATCCACAACGCTTCCGCTGCTTTCATGTCACCACGATTGTAGGCAGCAAGCCAGTTTTGAAAGTCCTTGCCCATCATGGCTTTGCGAACGGCTTCCTCATCGATAGCTTTTTCGTAGTCACTCGTTTTTTCAGAACGCTTGCCCGCGGCAATGTTCAACCTTGATCGCAAAATAGTGATGCGCTGCAACCCTGCTGCATTGTGATGTGCTTTGTAAACTGATTCGGTTTTAGCGATGAGCGCCTGCGCCTCGCTGTTTTTGCCCATCTCGATTAGCAATCGCGCCAGCCTGTCCTTCGTTTGCAACACCACTTCATGGTCAGCACCAAGCTGGTCTTCCCTGACCGCCAAAGCCCGCTCACGAAGCTGCAACGCACCGGCGAGGTCGTTAGCTTTCTCGCACTCATCGGCAACACAGCTCATACTGGAAGCGGCCAGCAAATGCGAAGAGCCAAGCACTTTCTCAGTCACTTCGTCGAGATGTTTCACTAAAGCAAAACGTGCCGCCGGCTTGACGATGCCGCCGCAGGCAAAACGGTATTCGCCAATGGCAGACTCCATGAAAGCGTCCATGTCACTGGCATTGCCAACCGACTTCAAAATGTTTTTCCACTCCGCATCAGCCTTTTCTTGCTGATTTGCGGCAGCCAGTTCAGCCCACTTCTTCAGGACGACAGTATCAACTACAGCCGGTGCCCGCGCGCTGTCTCTAGCTGTTTGCCCATATGCCGCATTCGATGCGCATACACACAGCAAACAGCTGACAAACAACAGCCCGCTTCGCAAGTTCGCTCGTATTCTCATGGCAAGACAGTTTAGATAATCCAGAACTGCGTCAGATAACGTTTTGGCCAAGACTCCTAATGATCAGTTCCCACATTTTGTGCTTACAGAACAAATAGGCCGATATAGTTGTTACTACTTCATATCCTATTTCGCAGACTTGCTTAACCTTCGCGCAGGTCTGTTATGCGAGCGCAACTTTCGTTGCGTAGGATAATTCCACCCCAAAGATGCCATCATCCCCCACCATCATTACCATCCGATAAGGAAACAGGGATGTCCAGAATCTTAGTTCAAGCAGCCTTGAAGGTTGCTGAAGTTGCTATAGGAACAGAAGCAAAAGTCGGAGCCCAGGTAGGAAAACTGGCGACTGAAGCCGCAGAAGGGCTTACCGCCGGTCAAGCCACCGCCAGAGTGGCTACCGACAGCGTAAACAGAATTGCCAGCGGGCAGCCGGTTTCC
>JAYRNY010000817.1:0-10487 GCA_041911975.1 bacterium
AGATCCTGCCGTAGCAGTTTTCTCTGTAGATGCTCATGCGGCTTCCGTAAAATCGAAACCGCAGGCATGCCGAACGATCAGGGATTACCCGGAGCTTTTTCTGCATACCCGGTGATAATCTCAAGGAAATGGCGGTGCTTCAGGCATATCTCGAAGGAGATACGCGTGAGGAGGTTTTGACTTTGCCCAAAATACAAAAGACTCATATGGTTCCATCGGAGACTGGAAAAGCTAAGCAGTCCTCCGGTCTGGCTCCCGGTAGTGAAGGGTTTTCATCTCAGCGCTGGCTCGACTACTTTCAAGAAAACAAAAGATCCTGCCCGGTAATAGTAATTCCAGCAGACGTCAAGGTTTCAAAATCATTGCGTCCGCCTCTGATTCACTCTCTGCAGAGATTTCAGATTGGCGAAACGGGCGAAGGAAAACATCTCAAGAAATTCGCAGCCAGAATGAACGATCCTGTCTACGAACAATGCATTGATATGTTCATCAAAGAAGAACAGCATCACGCCAGGATTTTGGCGCAGATGATCGCGAGCATGGACGGCACGCTTCTGACCTGGCACTGGAGCGATCTCGTCTTCATCGGGCTGCGGCGTCTTTTGCATTTGAAGACGGAATTGTTCGTGCTCTTGATTGCAGAAGTGATTGGTAAGTGTTTCTATCGCACCTGTTCTGCTCAGTTGGAAGACCCGCTTTTGAGCGACGCCTTTTCTCTGATCGTTCTCGATGAGCTGGGGCATCTCGAGTTTCACTGCGGATTCTTGCGCGGTCAGTTCGAGAATTCTCCTTCCTTTTTTAGAAAGTTTGTTTTAATGTGCTGGGCGACTCTGTTCTATTGCGCATCGCTTGTTTTCGTAACCGATCACAAACAGGCACTCAACGCTCTCAATGTGCCGCCAAAACAGTTTCTCAAAGAATTGTCCGCAACCTTCAAAATTTGCTCTGAGCGCGCGCTTCTGTTAGAGCCGAGATGCCAACCGCCAAAATAATCTTGTTGGCTGCAGTCGATTTGAGCTATCCTGTATCCGGAACAACCGCTTCGGAGGAGATACTGTGCCCAAGATAGATGATGATGCACCGACCGCGTTGATCATAGAATTCAGAACCAGCACTGGAGAGGTCTGGGGGCAGCTTAAGGCAGAAGCCAGGGAATTCAAAACCGGCTCCAGAGGTTTCTACGCCAATGGGAAAATCAAAAACCCGAAAAACGCGATGCCGTATCAAGTGGGCACAAACGTAATCTTGATCGGAAGTAAAGAATAGCTTCAGGCTATCTTTAAAATATACCATTGAGGGGCTGGCTGATTAAAACCAGAAATGGTTTTGGTCCTCCAGTCCCCTTTTGCGTACATAGGAACGCCTTCACCTAAAAGTAAAAAGATTAGTCGTCGCGAGTTTCTTCGATTTCGTCATCGAGAATGTTATTGCAGAGATCAACGCACTCATCGCAGATTGTCACAGAGGGTCCGCTGATCAATTTCTTCACAAGACTTTGCGATTGTCCGCAAAAGCTGCACCCCAATTCACCTGCTTCGCGCGGCTTCTCCACGTGGTTGGCGAGCGGCGGTAGATTCAGAGGAGTGATCTTTCCGTCCGGATCGATCTTCAATAGATCTCCTGCTGTCAGCTCCAATTCCCTATTTATTAACTTGGTCTTGCCGATAGTTGTTTTCCATCTTTCATCAGAACTCATCTCTGCGCTGCTGAAAATGAAAAGCTCCAGCGGCTCATTAGTCTCTTTGAGCACATCGGCAATGTACTTGTTCAATGATTCGAGTGATTTGCTGTTGCCCTTGAACTTGTCTGCCTTCGCATCAGTTGCGCGTGCGCACTGCCAGCCGTCATCGCATTGAATTTGAAATTTATTGTTTCTTCCTTCCGTGAGAAATACACGCACAGCATACTCACCGTCATCCGCGCGAGTGATCGAAAGCGAATGTTTTTCGCCAGTCAGATTGCAGTCGTCCAACTCCGCATTGGTGGTGATGTAAATCTCAATAGCAAACTCGTCTTCATCTAGATCTTTGTAGGTATCTGCGATCCATTGAGCGAGATCGCTGCCGACTAATTTCAATTCCTGGTCATCTGATCCCTCATGGTCGAATTCCAGGACCGGACATTCGCCGTCTTTCATCTTGGACAGGTCAAAACAATAGACGTCTCCGCCGTAGCTGCTGCCGAAGGGCATCAGTGAGCGAACGCCGAGAATTGGGTGAAAACTGAAAAAGTTCTCCAGTTGCTGCAGCAAATCATGCCAGCCTGCTCCGTTTTCTGTAATGCAGTGCATTCTGCCGAAATTGAATTGCCCGCCGTCAAAGAGACTAAGGAATGCTTTGAAGCTGTCGGGCAGCTTAATCGCCAGCGCTTTTTCCAGCTGTTCAATGGCGGCCTCGGGTGCTCCGGGACCGATCAGATTGGATCTGTCCGCTTTGACCCGCTGTAAAAGCTCATCAATCTTCAATGGTTGAGCCTTCTTAGCCATGTTTTTCTCCCTGCAGAAAGATGTGGCGATGATGCAAAGTGCCGCTCGGGCAGCTTGTCAAATGACTTTGTGCACTCACCTTATGAATGTACCCGGTGAGATAGACAAATCTCAATCGGTCCACCAAATTTGAAGGGGTCGCTTGCGGCTCCCTGTCAGGGCGGCATATATTCCGCCCCTACCGGAATTCGCGCACCGCCTGGCGGCAAAATTCGTCCAGAGCCTCATATGTGGCACGGAATGCTGCTTCATTGCTATGGTACGGATCGAGAATTTCTAAATCTCCGCCCAAGAGGCGAATCTTGTGTCTATGTGCTGCGGGAGCGATTTTTCTAAGGGTTGTCGCGTTCATATTGTCCATGACGAAAACAATGTCGAAGCGTTCGAAATCATCGACTGTGAACTGGCGAGCCCGATGTTTCGAGATATCCACGCCGTTGGCGTTTGCCACTGAGACCGCGCGCGGATCAGCTCCGCTGCCGACGTTCCAGTCCATAGTGGCTGCTGATTCGACGTTGCCGGAGATGTTTTCATCCGCGTAAATCTGCCTCATGATGCCGGCCGCCATCGGCGATCGGCATATGTTTCCCAGGCAGACAAAAATTACATTCATCAAAGTCTCACTCTAAAACTTGCTCAATAACTCGCTCAATAACTCGCTTTCGTTTCCTCGAGCGTTTCTGCGCGAGGGATGTTAGATGTATCTATGGGTAAAACTTTGAGCGCCGTCTTAATCCGCTTATACAGAGACGGAAGCCAGATAGGCCGTTGTTTGAAGTCAACCTCGGGCTTTTGAACGACCAAATTGCAGGGCGCAAAAATCAGTTGAATATTCTTTATTCCGCAGTCATATGCAAGCACAAACAATTCTTCCATTGGAATGTTGCCCATCGCCAGGCATCCACTCGACCAGCGGCTACCGTGGATGAGAATGTCACAACCAAGCTTCTTTCGGTGCTCCGCTTTTGCGCGCGCTCTGTCTTCATCATTTGGATAATTCACATCGAGCGCCATGTGTGCGACTACATTCGGATGAAAACTTGGGATGCGATAGAAGCCCTCGGGAATCTGCATGTCGCCTTCTTTCAGCTTAGGTCCTGTGCCGCCGCTTGAGCCAACTATTGGATAGCACAAAACTTGCACTTGCTTTCCGTTTCCGTCCTTTGCAAAAAGCAGAAGCACCTTCTCTTTTTTCAAACAAACCCAGGTCATTTCTCTGGGCGGGTAGGGTAAGTTCATCCCATTGAATATCGGTTTTAGCTTGGCACGGACCTTTTCTCCAAAGAGTGTGATAATCTCGTCGGTCGATCTGAAAATTCTCCTCGGGCGCGGCTTTAGCGTGCCACTTCGAGGTGATTCGGACACCGCTGCTTGTGCTGGTTTAGTGACCTCCGCTGCATCGCAGGCAGGAGAGTGAAATTTTGTTTCGGCCAGTGGCAATATAAGCACAGCCAACGCGATGCTCGCCGGGCGGTGCCAATGCTGTACGAATCGACGTAGCATGGATGAAACCAAGCAGACCTCTTAAAATCCAACCCAAGGATATCAGATGGAACTATTCAGCGCATTGTCTGGGCTGTGTGAATTGCTGCAGCCGGCGCAGCTCGGCCACTTTTTTCGGGTCTGGTCTGCCGCGCGTTCTTTCTTCTGCAATTTCTGCTTGCAAGTGTTTTATTGCCTCTGGTGTCGGAAGCGATCCTAGATAAAGACTGCGCAGGTCCATCATGCGATTGTCCAGATGGTCGGCGTTTCTTCCGTATTGATTATCGACGGCGACTTTAGGCGACGGGCCCGGCTGGTAGTCACGTATTACGACGACATGCTCGCCATCAAATTGGCGCGGGCTACCGCCACCCCCGTCTGTGTAGAAAGGCTCTACCGCACTGTTGACGGCAATTATCGCGGGCAGCTTCCCTTGCGCTTTCAGCTCTGCAAGTTTGTTGCCGAGCTCTTGTTGCGAGGCAAATGGTGTGAGCAAAGAGCTGTCTTTATCGATTGCCGATTGGTGAGCTAAGTATGTGTCTTTGCCGTCCTTCCCGGTGAGTGTCGAGTAGACTCCGACAATTTGATTGTCTGTCAGATTTGGATGCTGGATTTTTCCGTTGCAGTCTCTTAGTTGCTGCGGCGGCGTTCTCGAATAGTCCATCAAGCGCTCACCACCTGGTGGTTGAATTTCGTAGCGAATGTTTGGATTGGTTTTTTGATAGGCCAGGTTGACGGCTGTTTGATTGAACAGTTGTGTCGCATAGCTGCGCTCGCCGTCTCTGCGTTTCGTGTTCTGTGCTTCCGTATCTGGTTTGATCTGATTCTTGTCGAATGAAACCCGTGTGCCATCCTGTGCGGTGTAACTGCCGGTGATGGCAACGTCGGCTACCAGTTTTGCTGCTGTTCCTGGTTCTTTAGTGTAAATAAGATTCTCAACTGTCGTGACATTGCAGGTATTATTATTGCCTTGCGCGATATCCATCGGGCGCGCTGCTTGCGCCATCACTTCTCGTGCCAATTGTGTGTTTCGCTCCCTAGGAGCGACCATGTCTCTGGGCGCGTTCAGCAGTCGATTGATGTTCTCAAACGTTTGATTTACTTGCGCGGGATTAATGTTGTCCCTCTGCGCTCGCTTTTCGAATGCCTGGAGATCGGCCTTGAATTGGGCACGCTGGCGCGGGTCTGTTATCTTGCTTTCAGCTGATTGCAAGAGTGCATCTCGTGCCGATGCCGGCGCCTGTACCGCTTGTCTTTCAGGTACTTGCTTGTCGGAAACTTGCTGCAGCAATCCTCCGCTGCGGTCATTCTGAGGGTAAATGCTTGTGCTGAAGTACAGGTACTGGTTGGCGTCATTGGTTTGCTTCGCTTCCGTGCCGGCACCAGCGCCCATGTCCGCGACCCTGGTCGGTCGGGGCGTGAAATCCATAGAGCCCGCCAGAGTCTCTACGGGCAAGTTATCGCGCAGTGTGCTTTTCTCAGGCTTTGTTGCAGCCTGACCCGAACTTTCGGGAGCCTGGTCAAGTCCCATATTGTTGGTTTAGTAAGTTGATACAGGGGGCGGACCAGCCAATTCTGTCAGCCGTGCGTTACCATAACGTGACGCATACTGAAATGTATTATCAGCGCCATACAAAGACGAGGATCGATATGTCAAGCTTCGATGTTTCAAAATTTACTGGAAGGCAGTTGCTTGGCGCGTTGTCTGGAGTGTTGTTTTTTGTTTGCTGCCAGAACTTGCCGGCCATAGCCGGCGCGCCGGTGAGCGAATGGGCCAAGCAGAGTATCAGTTTCAACCCACAAGGCCCGCTTGTCGAGTCGATGAAAGACGGCGCGTCTTTTATCGAAACCATGGGAAAAGAAGTCGAGAAAATGAGCGACTATTCTCTGCTGTTCGAGACCAAGAGTTTCAAGAAAAATTCGTCAATTACTGAAGCCGGCAAGTTGTTTTTCAAAAAGCCAAATATGATGCGCATCGAGGAAACCGGCGAATTCAACAAGGGTTCGGTCGCCGTAATCAGAAAAGACGGGACTGCTCGAGCCAAGGGCGGCGGTATCGCAGGGTTGGTCGTGCTGACGCTCAAGCCGGGCGACAAAATGCTGGACGCCGCCAACGGCGACAAGATGGAAGACTCCGACTTCGCTTCTCTGGTGCGCGTTCTCAAAGAACGCTTGAGGAGCGGGCAGGTGTCACGCGTGAGTGAAAAGCCTGTGACCACGCCGGGAGTTTCACAGCCAGCTTATGTGTTGGAGATTTTCAAACCCGCTGATGCCAAACTGTGCGTGAAGCGCGTCTGGGTTCACCCCTTAAGTTACTTGCCCGTGCGCTGGGATGACTATGACTACAAAGACCCCTGCCTGAGTACCTGGAAGGACGTGAAAAGCAACATGGGTCTGAGCGAGGTTTTGTTCGACCTATAGAAAAAGGAAAGCCCCGGCGCTCTTACATTAGGAGAGCTAACCGGGATGCTTTCAATTACATGTATTCCCGAGGTGTTCGGGATCAAACATTAAACGGCAAACAAATCCGGATTAAACTTGAAAAGCCCCACCTGGGTAGGGCTTTGAGCAAAGATTAAACCTGCCGTTAGACTGTTTGGGACGGATTGTCTGCGCCCACTTGCGCATGCGCCGCCCTTAAGAAAGAGTGGCTCCGCCGCCGCAGAAACTAACAACCACGCAGGCTATCGCCGCCTGCAAGACGCAAAACCAGCAAAGTCTGTAAACGTTGATTTTCACGATTGATTCCCCCAAACCGCTGCGACGTAAAGGCGATAGAAACAGGCGGCAGACTCTTTAACCTAATTGATATTCTAATCTACGCAAGAGGATTTCGCCTAACTTGCCTCGAATCATTTGTCTAATGTAACTTGCTTGGTCCAGTGCTCGAAAACGTTTTTGAAATCTCCTTTCAAGAAAGGTTTCGTCAGATAGCCATTCATGCCTGCGTTCATGCAGTTCTTCCAGTCTTCATCCTCCGAGCTGGCTGTCACTGCAATGATCGGCGCTTTAAACCCGGCCGCTCTGAGCCTGGTAGTTGCCTGGAATCCATCGGTTTCCGGCATACGCAAGTCCATGAAGATGATTTTGTAGTCGGCGCTCTGGACGGCTTTGACTGCGTCCTCGCCACTGGAAACCACGTCGCATTCCTCACCCAGGTCGCGGAGCATCCAGCGCAAAACTTGCTGGTTGACCTCGCTATCGTCGACAACAAGCACTTTCTGTGTCATTGCCTACACACTCCCGTGTCGCAAATTCGTTTCTAGGTAAAATTACTGGCCAACTTTTCTATTGTCTAACATGGGGGCGGAAAGACACAATACCATTTCAGGGTTTTCCCCATCGAATCGAAATCACCTCTGTCGTAAATTGTTAGGGTCCAAAAGCGCACTTTGGCGTTTGCGGACCTTACTAAACAAAACTTGAGTCAGAAAAGCGCCCTTCTTTCAGCGCTGACTCACGCACAGCCAGCGCAAGCGAATGTTTCGCCTTGCCGCAGACAAATTTGGACGGCGGCAACTCACATCTGCGCACCCTGGCCACGCGCTTACTTGCCCTTGACGGAGGATTAAGTCATGACATACACGGGTATTCCGCCTGTCGACGACGAACAGGATTTTGATCGGGAGATAAACGGCACCGCCAGGGGGCGGCGCTCAGATACAACCAGCAATCCGTTTTACGATTCTTTCGCTTCTCCGTTTCAGGAAAAGGGCTTGTTCAGCACGACAGAAGGCATGGGCATAATGGCGCTTGGAGTCGTGTTGCCGGCCATGCTCATGGGCGCGGCAGCCATTGCTTGCTGCGATCGCGGTACTTTGATGATTTTGAAACATCCACTCGAAACGCTTATTGAAATTGCGCTGGCAATCATGGTTCCTGCCGGCAACTTCCTGATCTGGAAATCGCTTTCCAGAGATGACAGGCGTTTTGCAAAACGCCGCGGCATCATTAACGGCATGGCCATCGGCACCTCATCCATCATTGCTGCAATCGGCTGGGCGGCTGTAATTCTTCACTATCCCGCCATCGATGAATCGAGCGGAAATCCGCATCCCGGTGCCTTTACAAGTATCGCCATCATCGCCTCCCTGGCTGCTGCCACATCCATTTATTTGGCAAATTCCTTGCGTCTTTCTCGCGAATTGCGCAGTTCTC
The DNA here is from genome assembly GCA_041911975.1 of bacterium. GTDB lineage: Bacteria > Cyanobacteriota > Vampirovibrionia > Obscuribacterales > Obscuribacteraceae > QKMZ01. The sequence goes on from JAYRNY010000817.1 coordinate 8,126, forward strand.
AATTGCGTACCGTTTTATATTCTGCAATCGGCGTCATCTTCTCGACTTTGCTCTTCGTTGGCTCGGAAGCGCGCTCTGTTTGCATTCGCGTAGCAGAGTACATGTCCACATCGGAAAGCGCATCTGAAAGAAAAGCCGGTCTGGATTTCTTGCGCCAGGTAAATCCAGAGCGCGATCTCATGATGGAATGTGCCGATGGAAAAACCGCAGGCATACCCGGCTTGTTCATTCGCATTGAGCCGACCACGCAAAGACAACTGTATTTCTCTGTTACGGGCAAGCCATTCAGGGATGACAAATCATCGAACTTCTCATCCATGCCTGATGAATACTTGCAAAAGCATGTCGTGGGCGCACCGGTCAGCGGACTATCATTGATCAGATCGGCGATGACAGGTGTCGTCAATCCCAGCACTTTGAGCGCCACCGTAAATTGGACTTTTGTATTCAAGAACAGAACATATCAAAAGCAAGAATCTCGCGCTGAAATTGGTTTGCCGGAAGGAGCCGTCATCTCTAAATTGACGGTTTGGCCGGGCGGAGAGCCTACAGATGCTCGCTTCAATGCATCGGGCGCTGCGGCGGACGCGGTGCGGACGCCTGTCGTAGCCGGACACGATGCGCCAGCAATTGTTACCGATCTGGGACGCGGGCGTACTCTTCTTCATTGCTATCCAGTGCCAGCACAAGGTGAAATGAAAGTTCGAGTTGCCGTCGTTGTGCCGCTCAAGCTGCACACTTTGACTGAAGCCTCTGTTTCGCTGCCACGATTCATAGACAACAATTTCGCTATCGCAACAGACAATGTAATGAGTATTCGTTCTCCTGAAAAGTTGACGATGAACTACAATGGTATTCGCTCGGGCATTGCTGCAACCGGCGAAAAAGTTCTGTCCGGCGTGATAAAGGAAGAGGAACTTTCCGGCTCCGGATTGTCCATTCGTGTATCGCGCGCCGGCACCTTGGGACCGAACGTTATCCGCGATCCATTTATTCAGCGGAATTCCTATATCGTTCAGACTATAAAGAAAGTAGACGCACCGCCCCCCAGTCATTTGATTGTAGTCGTCGACGGTTCGCAAAGCGTAAAAGATCACGTCAAGGAGATCAGATCAGCGCTGCAAAAATTGCCTTCGTCAGTTACGAAATCAGTAATCATCGCATCAGATCAAAGTGGTGTAAAGCCTGAGGTCTTGAACTTCCAGGATGGACTGAAACAGCTTGAATCGGTTAGTTTGACCGGAGGACAAGACAACCTGCAAGCCGTAGTTACTGCCGCTGGACTGGCAGGCCAAGCCAAAGGTGGAACTGTGCTCTGGATTCACGGACCGCAACCCAGCTTCAATGAAGAAATCTACATCATGGATCCCTACATTGCCACGCCTAAGTTCTACGAACTGGCGCTGGACAATGGAGTCATGGATGCCCACGAATTCTTCAAGAATCACAGGGAAGTCGGACCATTCTCGGCAATCGCTCGCAGCGCCACCGCCGGTGATGACCTGGAAAGATTCATCGCCAAGTGGCAACCAGGCGGCACCGACTTTGCAATCGAGTACACCGCTCTCTCGAAAGCAGAACCGTCCAAATTGTCTACGCCAACGCAAGCCAATGAAATCGCCTGTCTGGCCGCTAACCAGACGGTGGAAAGCTTGCTGCGCAAAGGCAGAGTAGGTCATGCAGCCGTCGTTGCCTGTGCGCACAACATCGTCACCCCGGTATCATTGGCCTCTGTACTGCCGCACCACAATCGCACCAACTTGGCGGTTGCTAATTCCAACAATGTCACGACCACATTCGAGGAACAACAACTGAACAATACGGAAGCAGTTACCCAATCAACCGCCAATGAGCTTGCTGTTTCACCTCCTCTGGGATCCTATTCTCAAACAAAGATTGAGAGTTTTTCCAACTATGCTCCTGATCTCCAGGGCGCAACCAACGGAACCATAGGACCCCAAGGCGCAGACGCCAGCTACATCACTGGTGTCAACACCGCCGGAACAGTGCGTGTCAATAATATGGCCAACCTGGAAGCAATGCTCAATTTGCTCGCCAACGGAATGGAAATTCTCGGTCTCATGGCCGGCGGCGCAATGGCAATCAAAGCAATTTTTGCGATTGCTCAGGGCGCGCCGAGAGACCAGGATGGAATCACGCACAACGCACGGCTCGCCTACGGAGCACTGTGCATCATCGGCGGATTGGCTACACCAGGAGTAGTTAACTGGTTCGTCGCCTCCGCCCGCGATGCCAACCTCTTTAGCTGACCAATCCGTGGGAGCTCATTGCATGCGCCCTGAGAAAAGGAGATATACAAGTTAAACACGACCGCAACATGCCAGCCTGGAAGCCGCTCCGC
>JAYRNY010000818.1:0-4153 GCA_041911975.1 bacterium
CTGCCTTCACGGTAGTGGCGATTCAAGATCATGTCTTTGACGGTGCCCAGATTGTCCGGGTAGAACATCGATCCGGCCGCCCCTTCGTAGAAGGCAAGGTAGGAAATGAAGGGTATCTTTTCCTGGTGTTTTGCCATGGTGACGAGAGCGATATTGGCGCCTGTTTCCCAGGCTACCAGTCCGACTACGCCCTGATCCAGTGATACGGGAATCAACTCCCGCACCGAGCGACCTTTGTAGTCGTTGATTTCGCCTTTCATGAAGAGAATTACGTCTTTGAGGGCAGTGCTGCAGGAACTGCCGAAATTGTCGAAAATTCCGTCTGAATGAAATTGGCGCATTCCACATCCGGGATAGGCAAATCGCACTTCGGCGATTCCCGAATTGGCGGCGTGCATCGACATGGAAAGACTGTTGGATTGATTGCCGCTCACGACGATTGCAATAGGCGCGCCTGCCTTATAGCGCGGTTTTTCAGGAAAGATTACATTGACAGCGATGCCGTTGCCCGGCGCCACGCTGGATGGGACGTAGGTGCTCACTGAATTCTCGACGACGGCTACCGGTTTTTTCAGAACAGCTTCAGGGAGTACAGCACGTGCCGATGCCGGCTGGAAGCCGGCGCTCCCAGACAAAATCGATACTGCCAGAGCCAGTGCAGCAGCGCGCATTTTTATCATTACTATTGTCCGCCTGGAATGATCGGCTGCAATTTCGGGAAGTCGGCAACCACCGCAAAGTGTTTATACATGCGGTTGAGAAGCGCTCTTCTGTTGGCGCGTTTTTTCTCGTCCGGGTCGTTGACCATGACGTGATCGAAAAACGCATCTACTTCCGGCACTACTTTCGTGAAAAGCTTCAGCGTCTTTTCGTAGTCGGAGTCTTTGCCGTTCTTAGCTTCAGGCTCGATTTCTTGAGAGAATTTAGCCCACAATTTCTTTTCCGCATCTTCGCTGAAAAGTGCTTCGGAAACCTCATCACCAGCCGATCCTTGTAAGATCCTTCCGATGCGATTGCCGATACGGAAAAGATTCAATCCGTCATCCGTCTTCGACAGACTTTCGATGATCTCCAGCCGCTTCAGCACATCGCTGACATCGGACAGCGGATCGTTGATGGCCAGAACGGCATCGACAATCTCTCTGCCTTTGCCGCTTTCCAGAAGTCTCGTTTTCAACCTCTGGATGATGAAGTCGTGGACGTCCGAGCGAATTTCATCGCGTTTGAGACCTTTCTTGGAATTGGCCAGTTTTGGCTCGAATTGACCGAGCAATTTCTCCAAAAGCATCGATACATTGAGGGGTTTCTTCGCTTGCATGAGGATATCAACAAGACCCTGCGCCTGTCTTCTCAGGGCGTATGGATCGCTCGACCCGGAGGGTTTTTTTCCTAATGCGAATAGTCCGGCGATGTTGTCCAATTTATCGATAGCGGAGATCAATTGACCGACTGCATCATTTGGAATGCTGTCGTCCGTGTGCCTGGGTGCATAGTGCGATGAAATAGCAGCAACGATTTCCGGCGGTTCGCCTTCTTTTTTCGCGTACCAGGAGCCGACATAGCCTTGCAGTTCCGGCAACTCGCGGACCAGGTTGCTGACCAGATCGAGCTTGCACAGCTTTGCCGTGCGCTCCAGGCACATGGCCACATTGCTGTCCAGGGAGAGTGTGTCGACAATAATTCCTGCCAGCATAACCAGCCGCTCTACCTTTTCTCCGTAGCTTCCCAGACCTTCCTGGAATGTAAGCTGGTCGAGCGATTCTTTACGGTCGCTCAGTTTTGTCTTTTGATCGTCGAAATAGAAGAACTTTCCGTCTGCCAGGCGGGCTCTTATGACGCGCTCGTTGCCTTGCTTGATGAGAGCCTGCGCTTCGCTTCTGTCGTTGTTCGAAATCGTAATGAAATAGGGCAGCAAATTGTTGTCGCCGCCGTTTTTGGTTTTCTTCTCAATAGGGAAGTACCGCTGGTGGTGCACCATGATTGTTTCAATCAATGTGTCCGGCAGCTCCAGATACTCTTTTTCGAATTCTCCCACTACCGGATGCGGCCATTCGGTGAGATTTACCACCTCATCCAAAAGCGAACCTTTCAGTTGTTTTGCCTCTCCACCCAATTGATTGGCGCGGTCGAGAACACCCTTTTGAATAGCATCGCGGCGTTCTTCTGGATCGACGATTACTTTGGCATTTTTCAATTTTTCCTTGTATTCCGCCGAGTTTTTCAAACTGATGTCGCCCGGTGAAAGAATTCGGTGACCTTGTGTTGTGCGGCCGGACTTCAAGCCTTCCAGTTGAAACTCGACAACTTCTTCATCGAGTAGCGACACAATCCATCTGATCGGTCTTGAAAACTTCATTGTCTTCGAGCCCCAGCACATGGGTCTTTCGAAAGGCAGCTGACCGACCAGCCCGGGCGAGACTTCCTGCAAAACCGCCTGTGCCGTCTTTCCAACTACAGTCACATTGGCGAAAAGGTGCTGAGCGCCGCCTACTTCTTCTTTCTCGAGCTGGTCGACGGTCAAGCCATACTTGCCTGCAAAGCCGGTCGCCTGCGGCGTCGGTTTGCCGTCCGCCCCAAATGCCTGCTCGACTTTAGGACCTTTCACCCGACTCTGGGTTGTTTCCTGCTTAGCCTGCAGGTTTTTCACCATCACCACGAGGCGACGGGGGGTGGACATGGCTTTGACGCTGTCGAAAGCCAGGCTGTTCGACTTGAGCGCGTCGCCCATCAACTGTTCGAGTTTCGCCTGCGCCTCATTGATTTGGCCGGCGGGCAGTTCTTCGGTTCCAATTTCCAGCAGGTAGTCAGGCATGATTCATTTCTTTATAAGACGACAATAAGGGTCTAATTATAGAGAACGAGCCTGCTTAGCGTCTCCAAGTGTTAAAGGGTCTATTGTAGGGTGTGTGACCTGAGCTGCCCTTTTCAGACTCCTGGCGGCTTTTCGGCGATTAATCAAGTTTTCATGGACCCCGTACTGTTACTAGGAATTGGAATCGCTGTTGTCATCTCGGTGGCGCTCATGGTACGCAACGTGCTCTACGGAGAAGAAGGCGTGATAACCAAACGGCGCCGGTTGGAAACGGGCGATCTGGAAGTTTCCGTCCGCACTTCCGGCAATGAGTACGTGCTGGATGATTTGATGACGCTTATGAAAAACTATTCTCTGTCTGACCGCAATGACGAGGCAATCGCTACAGCCAGGAAGGCTTTGAACATTGGCGAGCAAGAATTCGGCAAAACCGATGAAGCAATAATTCCTATACTGGAAGCTTACGCCGATGTGATGCAGCGGGCGAAACGGCAGGTCGAGGCCAAGAACCTGAAAGATAGAATAAAGGCTATTCGAGAGGGTAAACCATACGAGGAGCGTTCGTTCAAACGCTCACGACGTTAGAAAGAGAGGCACCATTGGTGGTGAAGCGGCTGAGTTTAAAACTGGACAAATTCCGCGTGCTTCGTTTTTCGCTTGCAGCGGTTTTTTGTGTTTCACTCTCAGCGGCCCCCCTGTTTTCTGCTTTTGCCTACGATCCAACCGGTGCGTACATGGGGCTGGAATTCTACGGCTCTCCGCAAATGTCACGCGAAGAGATAGAGAAATTTCTCGGACTTCATAATGGTGCTTCCTATAAATCAGTCACCAATGGCGTGGCGAAATTGAAGAAGGAACTCAAAGCCCGTGGGCTGGAAGCGAATATTCAAACGGTCACTGGCGATGGTTCCGACCTTTATGTTTCGGTCGATATTCTCGGCGACGAACATCAAATGCCGGCAAGAGTTCTTCAGGAGCCCCAGCAAGTTCCATTTCGCAGTGAAGAGCCCGTGCAACTGCTGGAAAAGCTGCATCAGCGCCTGGATCTGCTGGAAGCGCAAGGCCGTCCGGCCACCGAAGAAATGCGCGACGGCATGAAATTTTATTCGGACGAGCCATGCAATCAGATAGTTATGGAATTGATCAGGCACTGCGGACCGATGCGCAACGAGCTGCTTTTTCTTATCGATCACGACCCCAATGCGGTGCGAAGAAACTGCGCTGCCGAGCTTTTGAGCTGGGCCGGCGAGATACCGGAAACTGCAGCACGCTTGCTTCCAGCGGTGGACGATATTGATGTAACAGTGCGCACCACGGTCACCCGGTATCTCTTCAAGAGCC
>JAYRNY010000819.1:0-3153 GCA_041911975.1 bacterium
ATATGAGGGCGTGTCATTCTTTATCACTGGTGGCAATGTGGTGGCGATTGCTTCTATCGCTTTTGATGTTTTCAGGAAGAAGTGAGATTGTTGTTCCTGCAACGCTTTACGCAGTAGGCTATTCGGGACTTCAATCATGCGAGTGTTGTCGGCAGATCTGGTATCAAATACGAACCAATGGATTCCTATATATAGGATTGAGCGAAAAAAAACTCCGCTCGCGAGAGCGGAGTCTTTAAAATCGAGAGTATCCCCTCAGTGGGCTTGTCGCCCCGCCCGTGGTATCAGCTTGGACCAGTCAGATCCCAGTTGATGGATAAAGGCATGAGCATCAAGAACGTCGTCATAGCTGATTGGTGCACGATTGTGGAGTTTTTCAATATCTTTTTTGGTCCAATCATGCGGAACTTTGGGACGCTCTTTCTGGCTTCGCGGAGCTGTGCCGACAATTGCGACACCTAGCGGTTTGCTGCATGTATGGCACGTAACACGCACCACCAATACACCGGGCTCCTCGCGTAGTAATTGGATTCCTTCAGACGCAAATGGGTGTGCACAAAAACGACAGAACTTCTGTTGGAAGTATTCCTGGATTGCCTGGAATCCCCCAGCTTGGTACTGACCCATGGATGACCGCCGCTTCTAGTAGTTCGGTATCGAGTGATACCATGTTTTGTTAAACAAACAGACCACAATATGAGTGGGAATCGAGCCTTCCGCGAGGGAAGACGGGATGCCCCGTGCCCTAGATTATACTAAAGGCCAGATCTCTTTGAGGATGAAAAGGAAAAATTTTCTGCGCATTCAAAATAGGAGAATTCTGATAAATACGGACGCTAGAATAGTCCTTCGTGATCTGTCTGTAGATCTAGAAGCAATGCGAATACCAACGGCGAGAGCAGGGAGAATGAGTGATGGCGCATATTGAGGAAATATCCGCGATGGAAATTTTGGACTCTCGGGGCTACCCGACAGTCGAAGTGACGGTCGTGCTCGCCAACGGTGCTGCTGGACGCGCAGCGGTCCCCTCTGGCGCTTCTACAGGCAGCTTCGAAGCCGTGGAGTTGCGCGACAAGGATCCAAAACGCTATCACGGCAAGGGTGTGCTGAAAGCCATCAACAATGTCAACGAAGTGATTGCCAAAGCGCTTGCCGGTGCCAATGGCTTCGATCAAACGAGTATAGACCTCGAGTTGCAGCGGCTCGACGGTACTGACAACAAATCGAATTTGGGAGCGAATGCCACACTGGGGGTTAGTCTCGCGGTTGCTAAGGCGGCTGCCAATGCGGTCGGCATGCCTCTCTTCCGCTATGTAGGCGGCGTATCAGCGTCGGTGCTCCCGGTGCCGATGATGAATATTCTCAACGGTGGAAAACATGCAGAAGACGGCGTCGACTTTCAGGAGTTTATGATTGCTCCTGTAGGCGCAGAAAGCTTTTCCGAAGCGCTTCGCTGGGGATCGGAAGTTTATCACGCACTAAAAGCGGTGCTTCATAAGAAGGGATTGAGCACCGGAGTTGGTGACGAAGGCGGATTCGCTCCTTCGCTCAAAACCAATGAAGCCGCACTGGAACTCATTGTTGAAGCTATTCAAGCCGTCGGTCTGAAACCGGGTGACCAAGTTGCTCTCGCTCTTGATCCTGCCTCCACGGAATTTTTCGAAAAAGGCGAATACCGTCTTGCCACTGAAAACAAATCGTTGAGCGGTAAAAAGATGGTCGAGTTTTACGAAAAACTGTGCAAGTCCTATCCGATCATAAGTATTGAAGACGGGCTTGCCGAGGACGATTGGGACAGTTGGAGACTGATGACCGAAAAGCTAGGCGACAAGGTGCAATTGGTAGGCGATGATCTATTCGTCACAAATACGACTCGCATATCTCGTGGTATCGAGCTTGGTGTCGCAAACGCAATTTTGATCAAACCGAATCAAATCGGCACTCTGACTGAGACCTTGAAGGCGATTGAATTGGGTCGCGAGCACGGCTACTCCAGCATGATGAGCCATCGTTCCGGCGAAACCGAAGATGCCACCATTGCAGATCTGGCAGTGGCAACCGGTGTCGGTCAGATCAAGACCGGCGCACCGTGCCGTTCTGAGCGCACAGCTAAATACAATCAATTGCTGCGTATTGAACGCGATCTCGGCCGCGCTGCCAACTTTCGAGGCAAAGAATCATTCGCGCAATTCAGAGCCGGCAGCAAGAGCGCCGAACCGGCTTCAGTGAAATAAAGAACCCTGATTAGCTACTCGGGTTTTTTCAATTTCTTGCACATGCCATCGGCATCGGAAACTCTGTAAAGCACCGATGTAGTCCGGTATCTGCCGACAAACTGGCCGTCGACGTATTGGTCGATATAGCTTTTGGATATCATTTGGCTATCGGAGACACGCGTGAAGTCATCGCGTGAGCGTGCGGCCCAGGCGCCCTGGACTCCGTCGCCCCAGTAATAGTTGGTTCTGTCCACACGCGCCTTTTCCTGACTGAAACTGACCGGGCTGGCTTCCGCTTCCGTCCAGCCTGGTTGAGCCCAGGAAGCAACGGTGCGGCCATCAGGTGCATGTTTGAAAGATATTTCAGAAATACTTTTTTGACCGGGCAAAATTGTCGAGACTCCCGAGTCGACTACCGTCGTTTCGCAGCGCCAGATGCCCGAGAAGGAAACAGGAAAGGAATTGGATAGGGTTGAAGCGCTGAGCTTTTGCTCATTCACCGTGGTGACCGGCTGCTTGGTGGCCATTTCTTCCAGGTGACCGTGCAGCATGGTTGCTCCCGACGCCGCCGTGAAAAGACCGGTAATGGCAAAAGCCAGGGTAACCGACATCGCGCTCTTGAAAATGCCCTGAATCTTTACGGTATACCTGGTTGCCATATTGTTTCTTTTGTATCGATAAATTCGGACTCTTCCTAACTCTTCTTTCCACATCATATGTCTGGATTAACCCGTCTACAGATAAGTTCCGGGACTTTCTTATGCGATGCCAAAAATATTAAGATTTCCTCTTTGCAACACTTTAATAGAAGAAATAGTACAGGTGGTAGACTAATCAACTTCTAAATGGCATCCATATATGCCAGTGAGAGAACACAAAAGGAGTGATATGTCCGTGGCAAACCAAACAGTTCCAGCGTGCGAAGTCAAAGACCTCA
>JAYRNY010000820.1:0-1958 GCA_041911975.1 bacterium
AGTTTGGAAGCACCTTTCGATTTCTTTGGCAGAAGCACTCGCTCTGCCGACTCGGAAATCAGCTGCATGGGCTGGGAAAGCTATCCGGACGGGCTTTACGAGGTACTCACTCAGGAGATGGCCCAGTATTCGACTACCGAAGACGGTAAGGAATGCCCGATTATCATCACTGAAAATGGCTTTGCCGATCTCTTCCCTGCGCATCTGACCGAGGAGGGGGACTGGTCGCTTGTAGATGACTTCCGCATCAAATACATGATTTCTCACCTCAAGGCGCTTCATAAAGCGATCAGGAAAGGTGCCAATGTCAAAGGCTATCTGTACTGGTCATTGCTTGATAACTTTGAATGGGCTGAGGGGCTGAAAGCCCGCTTCGGCTTAGTGCGCGTGGCTTTCCCGACTCAGAAGCGGACCTTGCGCAAGAGTGCCTACGTGTATGCCAAAATAGCTTCTAGTAATGCGCTGGATAACAGATCGGGCTCTTAGGACAAACAGCAAAAACCATGAATGATAAATTGAAGGCGAAGTCGCTTCTTCCTCTGACTTTCGTTCTGCTTTTTTTGTACCTGACGCCCAATTCAATATTTCAATCAGCTCAATGGCCAGCCGCGGCGGCAGGAGGTGCTGCAAGGCACACTGCACTGCGCATGATTGCTGATGTGAAAGAAGTGGTGCCGGGCTCGACGTTCATGCTCGGTATAGAGTTGACTATGCAACCCGGTTGGCATACCTATTACAAAGAGCCCGGCGATGCGGGCATGCCCACATCGATTGAATGGCAATTGCCGGCTGGGTATAAACACGGCGAGCTGCTCTGGCAAAAGCCTCATAAGTTTGATGACGGCGGCATTGTCACCATTGGCTATGCGGATAAGACCGTAGTCGCAGCCAAAGTCACTGCACCGGATTCGATAACGGCGGGCGAACAAAAGTTTGCCGCTAAAGTCAAATGGCTGGAGTGCAAAGATGTGTGCATTCCAGGATCGGGCGATACGTCCATGACGCTGCCAGCGGGTAAGAAGGGCTCCACCGCTCAGCCTGGAGATACGAACTCATTTACAGGAAGCGGATGGAACGGAAGTGCCACTGACTTGCCGGTGGAAAAACATGGTACTGAAAGTAGTACCAATACGAATACCGACAGCTCTCCTGAAGGTAACGCCCTCAAAACACCGACGCCAGATTACCAAACCACCTCAACCGATTCGAATAATTCAACTGGCAGCATACTCGATAAAACCCTGACTGTGGCTGATTCCAGCGGCAATACTCCCTTGTACATGTATTTTCTGTTTGCCGTCGTCGGCGGTTTCATCCTCAATTTCATGCCCTGCGTATTGCCGGTCATCGCCATCAAAATAATTGGTTTGATGGAGCAAGTGAATGATGATCCAGGTCGTGTTCGCATGCAAGGATTGACCTTCGCAGCAGGCGTTCTTTGCTCGTTTTTAGCGCTCGGCCTGGTCATCCTGGGTGCGCGCGAGGCCGGTCAGAGTTTTGGCTGGGGATTTCAAATGCAGTATCCACCGTTTGTCATCGCCATGGCTACCATAATCATGGTTTTTTCTTTGAGCATGTTCGGACTCTTCTATGTTACGGCCTCACCGGGACAGGCAGAGATTGACAAACTGGCCAGCAAGGAAGGCTATGTAGGCACCTTCTTCAAAGGCGTACTCGCTACCGTCCTGTCCACTCCCTGCACGGCCCCGATGCTGGGTCCTGCAGTCGGCTTTGCTGTTTCGCAACCTCCGCTCATCATTCTCGGCATTTTCGAAGCAGTAGGTTTAGGTCTTGCATTGCCATACTTATTGATCACGATCAACCCGAAGTGGCTGAAATTTATTCCCAAGCCGGGTGTCTGGATGGAGAAATTCAAGGAATCCATGGGCTTCTTGCTTATGGCAGTAGTTGCCTGGCTGCTCAGTGTAATCGGATCGCAGGCTGGTGCAGATGGCGTC
>JAYRNY010000821.1:0-1822 GCA_041911975.1 bacterium
AAACGCGGCTCAAATCATCGTCAGTAAGAGGCACAGGCCAGGAAAAGCAACAGTTGCCACAACCAGTGCAATCGAAGTTAATACCATCGGGAATATGCAGTATCGCGTCGCCGCCCATAATGAAATTATGCAGCATGTCAGTGCAATTAGCTTAAAATCGAAGATTCGAACCCGGTGATGCTTATCGCCAAAGTCTAGTTGACCAGAGAATAATGACAGCCACTGATTTTGCGGACAAAATAATGGACAAGCGGGAAGGACTGCTTCTGGCAGGTGTCGCAGCGACATCATTTCTTGCTACTCTCTTTGCATTCTTGCCGGCCCTGGGCTCAGGCTTTCTACTTGACGAGCAGTTTTTGATCGCCTGGTCTAAGGCTTTACTCAAAGGAACGGCTTACGGCGGATGGGGACATTTTTTCGCCTGGAGCGGCCTTGCTGCGCAAGATGCGTTTGGTCCAATCGCCTCTCTATCGTGCGTACTTCTTTCTCAACTCAGTGCGGCTATGGTCACGATCGTGACGATGATCGTGCATGCCGCTTGCAGCGTGGCTCTATATTTGGTGTCAAGAAAGTTGACTTCCGACATAGCTAAGCTCATTTCGATTTGCACGTCCGTATTGGCGGCATTGATCTATAGCGTGCATCCTCTGGGCGGGGAACTGATCAATTTCATGGGCGCTTTCGGAATCCAGCTTTCGGTCTTGTTCTTTGCACTGAGTTTCAATTTTTACCTTTCCGCTCATCCTGTCATCAAGGCAGGTTCGGATGAAACATCAAAGAGAAACAGTATTCTTGCGATCTTGTTTTTCATTTGCGCGTGTCTCGCTTACAGCAAGTCCTGGTACTTGATAAAAATTGTCGCCATTTTCGAGATATTGAATTTTGCCCTCGCCCCCACACGCCGAGCCCAATACAAGGCTCTTCTGAAGAATGCAGACACCAATGGGAGAAAACGTTTCTTTACGACACTTGGAATACTTTTCTTTGCCTCCATAGCATTGATGTTTTTGGAAATGGCAAAAGGAACTGAGCCTGTACAGTCGATAGTGGCGATGTTTCCAAACGGACTGCGCAGCATGCTCTTGACTGTGATGTTTCCCATAAACCGCGTACTCTGGAAAAAATACACTACGGAATACATAACGCTCTACGTCGTTTTCTCTTCAGCTGCGGCGCTTTCCTTATACGGACTGGTGCGTTCGAGCACTTACCGGGTAGCTGTCTGTACCGCCCTGGCCTGGGTTTTCTTCGGGCTACTTATAGGCGGCATTCATTCCTTGACCGCTGATGACTTTTACGGTCATCGCTATCTGGCACATGCAGAGGGCGGTATCTCTATTCTAGTCGCTTTGCTGTGCATGGGTCTAGCCTCGGCTTTGCACAAATGGAGAACATGGGCGACAGTGCCGGGAATAATTGTTTGCCTGGTTTTCATTATTGCTTCCTGCCGTCACTCCTTCGTGCAAAGCCAGAATTACAAAGGCTCATCTCGCCTGCTTGCAAAAATCCAGAAGTCAGCGTCGATAGTTTGCGCAAGAGAAAAGGCACCTTATTGCCTGGCTAAAGATCTGCCTAGACAGATTTCATTTGTACCCGTGATCTCTCCATTTCGCCCTGTGGTGCTCGATGCAGCTGGCCTGATGAGGGCGCCTACCGTATCCGGCGGACCACTTAAAGACGCGCTGGCTGCCGGTCGTTTGTCCGGATCTCTGACGAGGTGGGATGCAACTTTTGATGCGCTGGCCAAAGTCGATCTAGAGCCGAAAAAAAATGAGCCAGCTTTTCAGTTAAACGCAAGCCAGCTGGCCAATTCGCTCAATCC
>JAYRNY010000822.1:0-2918 GCA_041911975.1 bacterium
CCGAATCCGTTGTCGATGTTGACGACTGTAATTCCGGCTGCGCAGCTGTTGAGCATCGACAGCATGGGCGCCAGTCCTTCGAAGGCAGCTCCATATCCTACAGATGTCGGCACGGCGATGACGGGACCATCGAGAATGCCGCCGACCACGCTGGGCAGTGCCCCATCCATTCCGGCGCAGACAATGGTAATGGCAGCGCGGCGCAATAGAGGCAGACTGTCGAAAAGCCTGTGTATTCCTGCAACGCCGACGTCATAAACCTTTTGCACCGGCAGTCCGGCGGCGCGAATGAATAGCGCACACTCTTCAGCAACAGGTATGTCGGCAGTTCCGGCTGTAACAACATTGATTGGCAAAGCACCATTTATGGTGTCAGGCAACTGTCCGAAAACAAGCGACCGAGCAAGAGATTCATACCTTCCATCCGGGTAAGATTGCAAAACCTTCTCCGCCAGCTCCACATCGGCCCTGGTGGCAATGACCAGCCCGCTTGTCTCCTTCAATTTTTTCACGATTGAAACGATCTGATCGGCCGTTTTTCCGGGAGAGAAAATCACCTCGGCATAGCCGTGACGCAAACTTCTGTGCAGGTCGAGCCGAGCAAATCCGAGATCCGCATAAGGCAAGTCTTTCATCTGCTCGAGAGCCAAGTCCGCGCTGACTTTACCGGCAGCGACCTTCTCCAGCAAGAATAAAAGTTTGTCCTTATCCACGCCGCAGCAACTCCACAGGGACGAATCGCGCCTCGAGCGCCTGCTCGAATTCGCCACCGACTAAGGCGCCCACATTGGACGAGCCTTGCCTGTACCCTTCCAGGTCTAAAGTGACGAAAGAAAAACCAGCTGATTTTACAGCAGCGACAAGGTCCCGGCGCAAATTATTATCAGAGCAAACGCGGATCAGATCTTCATGCGCAAGTTCAATACGAGCAAGCGCCAACTCGTCACCGCCTGATCCAGCACTTGAATTCAGACTGTGAAAGCGCACACGAAAGCCTTGAAAGCCGAACTTTCTCAGTGCCATCTCCGCCTTCTCAACAACCTTCAATCGAGCCGGTGTGACTGTTTCAAAAGTTGGAAAACGAGACGACAAGCAAGCGGACTGCGGCTTGCTCCAGGCGGGCAACCCTGCACGCCGCGCCAATTCCCTGATTTCATCCTTGGTCAGCTCTGCTTCTTGCAGAGGGCTTATTACGCTGTACTCCGCAGCAGCGCGCTGCCCGGGGCGAATATCACCAAGGTCGGCCAGGTTGGCTCCGTATGCCAGATTGCTGAATCCTTCTTTCTTCGCCAGCGCATCCATCGCTTCGAATAAAGCACCTTTGCAGAAGTAACAACGTTGCCCGTCATTCTTTCTATAGTCGGGGTTGTTCACTTCGTCAGTTGCAACTTCCGCAAGTTTCCAGCTGAATTGCTCAGCCTGCAGCCGCGCCTCTGCCAATTCGTCTTCGGCAAGACTGGGCGAAACAGCAATGACAATGCGCGCCTTTTCTCCCAGAATTTTTCTCGCGTAGTAAGCAAGCAGCGAACTGTCGACTCCGCCGGAGTAGGCCACCACTACGCTGGAAAGGCGTGACAGCGCTGCAATCAGCTTACTTTCTCTTTCAGCCAGGAGGCTTTCGGTTGTTGAGATCATGACTGTTTAAACCAGAGACTGACTGCTCATAGTGCCGCCGAGTATGGTATCCAGTTGCGTGCGTACGGTCGATTCGTCATCAGCGCGAGCAGCGGTCACCATGCTCTCAATTTGGTTGTAGAGTTGGTGGTGATCGATCTTGACCGGCTGACCGACAAAGATTTTTTCGTATGTCGTCTTCGTCAGACCCTCTTCGGCTGTGAGAAGTTCTTCGTGCAACTTCTCGCCAGGGCGCAATCCAACTACTTCGACCTTGATGTCCTGGTTGGGACGCAGTCCGGAAAAACGAATCAGATCGTATGCAAGATCGATAATGCGCACGGGTTTGCCCATGTCGAGCACATAGATTTCGCCGCCGCTGGCGAGGGCTCCGGCTTGCAGGATGAGCTGCACTGATTCCGGTATCAACATGAAGTAGCGCGTGGCATCAGCGTGAGTAACAGTGACAGGTCCACCCTGCGCGATCTGTTGTTTCCACAGAGGAATTACAGAACCGCGGCTGGCCAGTACATTGCCGAAACGCACCGCAGCAAAGCGAGTCTCAGATCTGGTATCGAGGCTTTGCACGATCATCTCGGCCATTCGCTTGGTGGCACCCATAACCGACGACGGGTTGACGGCTTTGTCTGATGAAACAAGCACGAAAGTTTCCACGCGTTTGCGATGAGAAAGCTCTGCCAGAATCTGCGTTCCTCTGACATTGTTAGTGATTGCTTCGGATACGTTTTCTTCCATGAGCGGTACGTGCTTGTGGGCTGCAGCATGGAAAACCACAGCAGGTTTGTGGCGCTCGAAAATCGCAGTCATGCGTTCTTCGTCTCGCACGTCGGCGATGATTGGAACGATTTGCACAGGCTCAGGGCGTTTTTTCAATTCCTGATGGATAGCGAAAATGGAGTTCTCACCGCGTCCGAGCAAGAGAATTTTGCTTGGTTGAAATTTGAGAATCTGCCTGCAAAGTTCGCTGCCAATCGAACCGCCTGCGCCCGTCACCAACACGCAGCGCCCTTCCAGATAGGAGGTGATGGCTGCCGAATCCATAAGCACCGGTTCACGACCGAGCAGATCTTCGAGAGAAACTTCACGCAATTGACTGACACTTACACGTCCATCAATTAGCTCGAACAATCCAGGCAAAATCCGCGGCTCTACTTCCGCTTCGCGGCAAAGTTCGACGATGCGGCGAATCTCATGGGGAGGCGCCGACGGCATCGCAATAATCACCTGATCGACGCAGAGATTTTCAGTCAGGTTGCCCAGTTCTTTCGTGGTACCGAATACGG
>JAYRNY010000823.1:0-8815 GCA_041911975.1 bacterium
AGTCTCCTGTATTGATGCTGACCGGCAAAGACGATGTGAACGACAAGGAAGAAGGACTGGACGGCGGTGCAGACGACTATTTGACCAAGCCTTTCCACATGAAAGAGCTTTGCGCCCGGGTTCGCTCCTTGCTAAGGCGCCCGCCCGCCGTCAAGGAAACGGTTCTAAAAGCAAAAAACATCAGCATGGACCCCACAAAGTACAGGGTGCACAAAGATGGGGAGGTCATTGCTCTGGTGCCTAAGGAATTTCAACTATTGGAATTCCTCATGCGTCATCCCAATCAGGTGTTTTCACCGGAAGCCTTGCTCAATCGTGTCTGGCCTTCCGAGTCGGACTCGACAGCCGAGGCGCTCCGAACGACGATGAAGCGGCTGCGCAAGAAGATAGATCCTGATGGCGAGATATTAAAAACAGTGCACGGCGTTGGATATATTTTAGAACTTGAGTAATGAAGGCAAATTGATAGGACTGGGCGGACTCAAGCTAAGCCACCAGGGGTGGTTGCTGATGTTCTTCTTCGTTATTGTGGAAGTCTCTCTGGTAGGCGCGGAAGGCTACCTTCTCATGGCGGCGGAAAGGGACGCAAAACGAGCCGAGCATGTCAAAGAAATCATCGGCAAGACCAATCATCTTGTGCAGGTTTGTTATGACACCGGCACTTCCATCATGGAATATGCAAAATCAAAAGATGATGCAATGTCCGCGCGTTATGTGAAAAACCGCGACGAGACTTTTGAGATCATCTCCTGGCTGAAAAAGTCTCTCAAAGACGATCCGGAAAACTTTCCCATCATCATTCGCGTGGAAGAAAAACTGCGAATCGGTATGGATACGATGGACAGGATAAAGCACTCTGTCGATACTCAACCATTGCTCGTCGCCGTTCGTTATGGATTTTCCGAAAAACAAAAACTGCAACCTACATTTGATGCGCTTGTGCAGGACTTGTTGAAACTGGTTCGTGCTCAGAGAAAAATAGAAGAGGACAGCCCGGCAGCACTTCGCAGTCAAAGAGAAATGCAAAAGACTGCGCTTATCTTTGGGTTGGTAGCGAATGTGGTGCTGGCATTTGCCGGTGCCGGGTGGTTTACTCAAAAACTTGCTGCCAGGCTGAAGGTGCTGGGAGAAAATGCGCGCCGAATGAAAAGCGGTGATGAGCTAAACATCCCGCTTTCGGGCAGCGATGAAATTGCCGTACTGGACTCTGCATTTCACGAGATGGCGTTTACTTTGAGATTGAAAGAACAGCTCTTGAAGGAAAGTGAAGAGCGAGTGCGTTCGATTATTGAAAAAATTCCGGTCGGTCTTGTCGTGCTTACGGAAAAAGGCGTCATTGAATTTGTCAATCCGACCCTCGAGACAATGTTTCAAGAGACAGCGGAGACCTTGATTGGACGTCAGCTTGGCTCGCTTGTCGCGCGGTCCGAAACGGTCAGTGACGAAGAGTTCGATGTGCAGTTGAAGGAAAAAGCTCTGGACCGAATTTTCGAAGTGAGCTGCCTGAAAAAGGACGGAGAAAAGTTTCCTGTTGAATTTTCCATGACTGATTTTGAAACACAGGATGGAAGGCGCCGGCTGGGTATCCTGCTCGATGTGTCGGAGCGCCAGGAGGTGCAGCGCATGAGGCAGGCATTCGTCTCTATGGTGTCGCACGAATTGCGCACGCCACTGACTGCGGTGTCGGGCTTTCTTTCCTTGCTGCAGATGGGAGCGTTCGGTGAAGTATCTGCTGAGATTACTGAGCAGGCAGGGCGTGCTGATAAGAATGCCTCTCACTTGATGAAATTGATTGCCGACCTGCTTGATCTGGAAAAAATGGACTCCGGAACCCTGAATGTTTCGAAAGCTAAATGCAAATTGCAGAAAATTTTGGACGCTGCCGATGACGCCTCCCGCACTTTTGCGGAAAGCAAGGGCGTAAAGCTTGAAATCGAGCCGGTGAACATCACGAAAGACGTCAAGAAAAACGTCAAGGAAAACGAGAATGATTTAGATATATATGCGGATGCCAGCCGCATCATCCAGGTGCTTGTGAACCTGATTTCCAACGCTGTGAAATTCTCACCGCCGGACAGCACGGTCAAAGTTACGCACAGCCTGGATGAAGAAATGCTGGAGATGCGAGTTGTCGATCAGGGGCGAGGCGTGCCTGCTAAGTACAAAGAGCTTATTTTCGAGCGCTTTCAGCAGGTGGACGTTTCCGATGCAAAGCAAAAAGGTGGTACCGGTCTCGGGCTGGCAATTTGCAAAACCATTGTCGAAATGCACGGCGGCACTATTGCCGTGGATAGCGAAGAAGGAAAAGGCAGCACCTTCTGGTTTCGTATCAAAAGAACATCGTAAGGGCGAGAGACCTTTAAACGCGTATACGCGCATTGCATGCGCCTGAAAATTGAGTTGGCGTTCATGTGTTCAATAAGCGCGCAAACAAAAAGGGTCGCGTAGCGGTGCGACCCTTCAAAATCTTGATTGCGTTTTTTCTTAGTGCAGAACTACGCAGTCGACCATGGCTACGCCTGACGAGATCATGTTGAGTTGCTCGGCGGCGCCGCGCGAAAGGTCGATCACTCTATCGGCGACAAATGGTCCGCGATCGTTGACTTGCACGACGCAGGAATTACCGGTTCTGCGATTGGTAACCAAGAGCTTGGTTCCAAAGGGGAGGCTTCTGTGGGCGGCAGTCAGTCCGTTCTGGTCAAAACGGCTGCCGTCGGCGGCCCGTCTGCCGTGGAATCTGCCGCCATACCATGATGCAGCGCCACTAAAAATGGCTTTTCCGGCCGCTTTCAATTGAGCGAGGTCTGGCTGCTCACTGGCGACTTTTGGATATGCGCTCGGCAGTTGGGTAGCACCCAGGGCCTCGCGGATGGCATTAACGAGCTTCAGGCTGGCTTCCATTGGATTGCCGGAGGCAGCTTTTTGTCCGTCGACTACTTCGGGTACTTCAAACCTAATGGCAACCGTGCCATCAACTTTGATAACCGCGTAGTCTCCTTCCTTCGCAGGCAGGATTTTTTCCGGGTCGATCTTCTCGTTTTCAAAAATATCTTCGATCTGCTCTGCAACGTCTTCAGCTTTGTCGGAGGCGTCGCCGCGAGCGGTTGTTCCTCTGTACATAAGGAAGTCTTTGCCGTTGACTGTAACAGCGGCACACTCTTGATCGCTTTCTTCCCACACGTTCGCATTTACTTCAGGAGCAATTTCTGCGGCCATGCAAGAACTGGCATTTGCTGCACCTATTCCCAGGGCAACAACTGCGCTCAAAAGCAAAAATTTGGAACTCGAATGCAAACTCATACTGATGTTCGATTCTATTTCACTAGAGACAATGGAATGTCCGGCGCGGGGCACTCCGAGGCACGCGACAAGGTAGCAAAAACGCGACGACCGAGTCAAAGCTCTGTTGACAACTGGTGCGGTTTGTAGCGGGTGCGTAAAATTCCGCTTTCTGGGAAAGAGTTAAGCCGCAAGAGGTTGACAGAAAGATCGATGTCTAGTAGGCGGTCGTCAGGATATATATGGCCTCCGCCCGTGGTGCTTGCGTGGATTAGCGCGAGATAATCTTTTGAGAGTCGGCTGGTTGTCAGTTGTTCCGTGTAACGTAGTGTAAAACTTCACTCTTAAGCCCCCCTAATTTTGTAGGGTAATCCGTTATCGGCGCCGCCTCGATCTCCCGAAAAGTGCATATTCAGATGGATTTGGGCAGATCTAAAGTGGCTATATTTTCGCCCGCTCTCGTTAACGAAGCGAAAAAATTGCTTGCACAAATTCACATGCCAAGAAACAAAAAAAGCGGAAAGGGCATCGCGCTTTTTGCTGTTATCAGCCTTCCGCACTGGTAGTTGCGTGACGTTGCATTATTCGAGCGAGTTTACGCGCTCTTTACGCAGAAACTTGTTGCCGATCTATGAAAACCAGCATCATCAGCCGATCTTCAATCAAATCAACTGACGCTGGCGGAAAGCAATTCGCCATCCATATCGAAATTGGCATACACATGTTGCACGTCATCGTGATTGTCGATGGTGTCCAGCAGCTTCATCAGCTGCTTTGCCGCTTCTACATCCGATACTTCAATCGTATTGCTCGGATTCATCGTCACTTCCGCGGACAGCACCGTGAAGTGCTCGCTCAGCGCGGCTTTTACGTCGTCGACCTTGAGCGGATCGCAGATCACCACAGCACTCGCGTCATCGCTGCTGTCCACATCATCTGCGCCTGCAGTCAGTGCTTTGTCGATCAAATCGTCTTCGCTGAATTTGCCGCTCTTATCTATGACGACTTCTCCACGCTCTGTAAACATCCAGCCGACGCAGCCTGTTTCGCCCATGTTGCCGCCGTACTTCGAGAAGTAGCTGCGAATGTCACCAGCTGTGCGATTGCGATTGTCGGTCGCGCATTTGACCATGATGGCCACGCCGCCCGGCCCGTATCCCTCATAGGTGAGTTCCTCGACATTGCTGTCATCGCCGCCTCCGGCGCCTTTTTCCACGGCGCGCGCGATATTGTCGTTGGGCACGCCTTCGGCTTTGGCCCTTTCAATAGCCTTTCTAAGCCTCAAGTTGGCCGCCGGATCGCCGCCGCCAAGCTTGGCCGCCACTATGATTTCGCGCGACATCTTTGCGTACATGACGCCGCGTTTGGCGTCCACGACTGCCTTTTGTCTTTTGATTGTCGCCCACTTGGAATGACCGGACACGCGATACTCTCCTGAATAACTCTGCTGACAAAACAATGCGCAATTGGCGCCCTACGGGCAAGCAAATCTCTACGCAAAACTTATTGTACGGCAATGATATGGCGCATTAATCCTGAGATTTGCAGTTGTGAAGTGAGTGCACGTTTTTTTGCAGGGCAGATTCCTTATATAAGGATGCAAAATGCAGTCTTTAATAGATGCATTTGCATCCTTATATTGAGAAATAATTTGCTCTGGTGAGGCGAAAAGCTCCAGCGCTTAGAAACCCTGGATGACATGGCGCTCACAAGGCGATAACATTCACACACCGATTGTCTACATAGTGTTTGTTGAAGTCGCAAGGTGAGGGCGATATGAATCAGAATCGATCAACTTTGAGAGCCGTTCGAGCCGCATTGCTATTAGCAGGCAGTCTCAGCATCGTGCTCGCATCTGGTGTCATGACCCTGTCGCCGGCGGATGCAAAACGCACTGTATTGCGGGGCGGCGTCTTCGTGTACACCGGCGACCCGCGCACCGACGAAATGCTGAATCATCGCAAGTATGTAGATGTAGAAGAGCGATGCCTCGAGCAATTGCGCCGCAACCCCGGCAACGTTGCCGCTATGATTGGCGCCGGCTGGGCACAGGGCAAGCTCTTCAAGCTCGATGCTGCCAACACTAATTTCGACAAGGCTCTCGCCAAGAACTCGCAGAATCCTATGGCTCACGCCGGTAAGGCAATGGTGCTGTTCAACCGCTTGCAGTCTTCGTCTCAGACGATCATCAAGTCCAAAGACGCGCTTTTGAAGCAAGCTGAAGCTGAAGCGAGAATGAGTATCAATCAAGACTCGCGCTTCCCTGAAGCACACTGGACCCTGGGTATGATCCTGCGCGAGCAAGGTCGCTATGACGAGGCGGTCAAAGCCTTCCGCGATGCAACCAATGTAGACAGCAATTACTCGGATGGTTATTCAGGATTGGCTCAAGCGCAGTTGGATAAGAACGACATTGCCGGAGCTATTCAGTCGGCGAAAGAAGCGATTGCCATCAATACCGGCAACTCGACTGCTCACTATGCGCTCGGTGAGGCATACAGACGCCAGGGGCAGCTCGATGATGCGCTCAAAGAGCTTAACACCGCACTCTATCAATACCGCAACAGTGCTCCCGTGCACCTGTCCACCGGTAAAACTCTGGCGGCGCAGGGCAATACAGTTGGCGCTGTCAAAGAATTTCAGGAATCAATTCGCATCAAAGCAGAGAACCCCGAAGCCTATCTCGGTATTGCTGATATCCGCGAAGCCCGCGGCGACATTGAGCATTCCATCGCAGAGTTGCGTTCCGGTCTCGAGATGATGCCCAACAACGCCGCTTTGCGCGAGCGTGTTGCCGATCAGTTGTTGCGTGTTGAAAAACTCGACGATGCCATCAAGGAATATACGACCGTGATGGAACAGAACCCCAACAATGCTGTGGCAGCTAAAGGTTTGACGAGAGCCTATTACTTGAAGGCCAACAAAGAAGCCACCGGCGCATTTTTTGTTAGCAATGAATACGAATCGGCCAAGCGTATGCTCGATCAGGCTGTGCGTTTGAATCCAAACGACATGGAATTGCGTCTTGCTCAAGCGAAGTTGCGTTCTTTGTCCGGCGAAGTAGTCGATCTCAATTCAATCGGCACGCCGACCAATGATGGTGAGCGTATCGCATATGCAGAAGCGCTGCTTGCGCAAAACAAGTTCAAAGACGCCGACGAGCAGATGAATCGCGTCATCCAGAACGCCGCCGACGCCAAGCAAACATTTGCTGTCGCCGATCTGGCTTTGATGATCAAAGACTTGCCCAGCGCTGAAGCCGCCTACCGCAAAGCTTCCGCATTCCCGGGCGGTGCGGAAAGAGCCAAGCGCGGCATGGACTTGATTGCCAAACAGAAAGAAGTGGCCAGACAAGATCTCACACTTGCCGATGATCTTGCCAAACGCCAGCAAGTTAAGAGTGCGCTTGATAAATATCGCTCCGCCTGCTATCAAAACCCGAAGGTTTCCGATGCGCGTCTCGGTTATGCCATCTGTCTCGAGAAGGACAAACCGGAAACACCTGATGGACTGAGGCTTTCCGCTACCCAGTTCAAAGCCTATATGGCGCTCGAGCCGGCATTGCCCGAAAAGGAAGTGGCAAAGATCAACAAGCGCATCGCCTCTCTGGAAGAGAAAGCCTACAAGCTCGATCAAAAGGGTGGCGACATTCGCCGCGGAACTAGACGCAGATTTTAAGCGTTGTTTCTAATCGCAAAAAACGAAGTATGTAAGGGATTCCCTTTGGAGTTGTGAGGAGATATGCAAAAAAGAAAGTTGTTCGCACTGTGTCTGGCTCTGGCAGGAACCGTAAGTCTTGCTATGTCGGTCGAGCCGGCGCTGGCCAAAGAGAAAAAGCTGATCAAGATCAAAATCGAGCGCGAAGTGGTCATGGCGGACGAGCTCATGCTCAATGGCAAGTTCAGCGACGCAGCCGAGCTCTATCATGCCGTTCAGGCGAAAAACCCGAAGAGCGTGCCGGCCACCATCGGCTTTGGTATGGCGCTGGCGAAACAGTTCAAGCTTGATGCCGCCGATGAGCAGTTCAACAAGGCTCTGACCATGGACCCGCATAATGCCATGGCTCACGCCGGTAAAGCGATGGTCATGTTTAATCGCCTTGCTTCCTCGTCGCAAACTGTGAGAACCAACAAAGACGCCACTCTCAAAAATGCAGAGGCAGAAGTGAGACAGGGACTGTCGATCGATCCGGGCATGCCGGAAGCGCACTACACCCTCGGCATGATCTTGAAAGAGCAAGGTCGCGTCGATGAGTCTATTTCTGAGTTTCAGAGCGCAACTCACATAGATCCGAAATACTCGGAAGCATATTCCGGTCTGGGTATCGCTCAATTGCAGAAGGATGACATCACTGGTGCCATTCAGTCCTTCAAGGAAGCAATCGCCAACAACTCCGGCAACTCGACTGCTCACTACGGACTGGGCGAAGCATACAGGCGTCAGGGTCTTCTCGATGAAGCACTCAAAGAGTTGAACACCTCGCTGTATCAGTACCGCAACAGTGCTCCCGTGCACCTGTCGATGGCAAAAGTCTATGCCGCGCAGGGCAACACTGTAGCCGGCGTACAACAGTATCAGGAGTGCATCCGCATCAAGCCTGAAAATCCGGAAGCATATCTGGGCATCGCCGACATCCGCGAAACTCGCGGCGACCTCGAGCATTCAATTGCAGAATTGCGCTCCGGTCTGGAAATGATGCCCAACAACATGGACCTGAGACTGAGAGTCGCCGACCAGAGTTTGAAACTGGAAAAACTTGATGATGCCATCAAAGAATATCGCACCATCATGGACAGCAATCCTCAGAACGCTGCCGCGGCAAAGGGCATCACGCGCGCCTATTACTTGAAGGCAAACAAAGAAGCGACCGGTGCTTTCTTCGTTTCCAATGAATATGAATCTGCAAAGCGTATGCTCGAGCAAGCTGTGCGTTTGAATCCCAACGACATGGAATTGCGTTTGGCTGAAGCAAAACTGCGTTCGCTCTCTGGTGAGGCAGTCGATCTGAAGAGCATCGGCACGCCGACCAATAACGGTGAGCGCATTGCCTACGCAGAAGCTTGTCTGGCTCAGAACAAATACAAAGAATCCGACGAGCAGATGAATATTGTCATCTCCAATTGCACCGATGCCAAACAAACGTTTGCCGTCGCCGACCTCGCTTTGATGATCAAAGACATTCCCAATGCCGAAGCTGCATACAAGAAAGCCGCTGCTTTCCCGGGCTCCGAGGAAAGAGCCAAGCGCGGCATGGATTTGGTCGGCAAAGCCAAGGATCAGGCCAGACAAGATCTGACTCTGGCTGACGATCTAGCCAGAAAGAAACAGCTTAATTCGGCAATCGACAAATATAAGATCGCCATTTACGAAAATCCCAAAGTGGCCGACACCCACCTGGGCTACGCGATTTGCCTGGAGCAGCTCAAGCCCCCGATTCCGGAAGATTTGAGGCAGGCATCCACTCAATATAAAGCGTATATGGCTCTCGATCCGACCATTCCGCCAAAGGAATTGGAAAAGCTCAACAAGAAAATCG
>JAYRNY010000824.1:0-5403 GCA_041911975.1 bacterium
TGCTGCCTGGGACTGAGCGACAGTGAAAGACACTGAAACTAGCAGGAGCAAGAAAATCGATAAAAGCCGCATTTGTAGTTCCATTCAGGTGGCATCTATTTTTGCACTTACACCGACATCATGACAATGTCCATGCAGAGCTCTGCCTTTTGCAGTTGATTTAAAGGGGTGGAAAAGTGTCTGGATTGAAAATCGTACGCGGGCAAAAAATTAAGTGCTCCTGGGGGAAAATCGAGCGCAAAAGGATTGAAGTCAGATAAATATTGCTTGCCGGAAAAATTCTTCGAAAAGGTCGCAAAAACGCGACTGAACAAAAGGACTATTTTGTTCAGTCAAGGGGAGTCGGAAACCATCCTATATACAGGGTCTTCACTTGCGTGTGAACTTGCAGGCAAGTTGACACTTATTCTTGCGACACCGATGTCACCATGACATGTTCGGCAGGCGCCGCGAATTTCTCTGAGGCTCTGGAAGCTCGTGAAAATTCTCGCTGGCTGATTTCGACCCGAAATGAAAATTGAATGTCTTAAAAGAGAAATTTGAAGGTCCGAGTGTCAAGGTCGGATAAATTCTGTCTGCCTCGAAAAAGTGATCGAGGAAGCACCGAAAGTGGTGCTTAACAAAATGGTTCTTTTGTTTAGCCAAGGGGTAGCCGAACACCCCACCCCCTCTAACTTTCCCTGTTGCAGAAAAAATCTTCCTGCCATATGATTAACGAAATGTATTCTTCTATATCTTTCGTTTAGCCAAGAGAAATACTCCAAAAAAATGGCCGGCCAAGCAAAAATTTTGAGCGCGAAAGAAATCGAATCCATCTTTAAATTGCTTCCGACTGCTCGCGACAAAACTCTCTTTGCCGTCGGTATATACACAGGACTTAGAGTCAGCGAAATCATTTCGCTAAAGCAAGACCAGGTTTTCACAGCCGCAGGCATTAGGTACACGCTTGTTGTCTATCGACTGAAGAAAAAAGGAACGGTATATAGCGAAATACCCATCGTTCCAAAACTTCGTCAGATGCTCATTGAATACAGAAAAGTTGTCTCAGAATCCGAATGGCTCTTCCCATCAGATGAATCTGAATCTGGCCATCTTACTCGTGTGGCCGCGCACAATATCCTAAGCGCTGTCTTCAAGGAATTGAATTTACAAGGAGCAAAGACGCATTCAATGCGGCGAACAATGCTAACCACCCTAAGCCGAGCAGGGGTGCCACTGCGTACTGTGCAAGACATCTCAGGGCATTCGAACCTCGCGCAATTGCAGGCATATCTTGAAGTGCATCCTGAAGACAAACACAAAGCTCTGAGCTTTCTCAAATACTGAACACATATCGGATCGATAGTTTTCAGTCTGACAAACGCTTCGGAACAAGCGGCTTGGCCGTGCTGTCATTGAATGCAATGCAGTTTGTTTGGCGGAGCATCGAGAAGCTGTGGAGCAAAATCAGGAAGACCTTGCCTTCTATAGCGATGCTCAGCGAGCTCAGGCATTGCGTAGTTTTGAGTCAATCAAGCCATTTTTGGAAGATGGAATTCCACTCACGAAGTTGAGCGTTCACTCAAAAACGGCTTTGCGTACATTGCGCAGGAGAGTGAGAAATTACCGTGAACATGGGCTTTCCGGCTTAATTCGATACAAGCGCTCTAAGAACATTTCATCCAATCCTGCATTGAAGCCTCTGGTTGAAGGTCTGTTGTTGCGGCTTCCTGACAGATCGATTGCGAGCATTTGGCGCGAAATTTTGCGCATCGCTGATGAACAGGGCTGGGAAATACCAAGTTATTCAACTGTCTACAGAATCGTTCAGAATCTGGATCCTCGGCTCATCAGTATTGCACACGATGGAACCAAGGCTTATCGAGACAAGTATGAGCTGATTCACCGGCGTGAATGCAAGCGACCAAACCAAATCTGGCAGGCCGATCATACGATGCTGGACTGCTGGGTATTGGATGGATCCGACACACCACGCCGCCCCTGGCTGACAGTCATCCTTGACGATTTCAGTCGTGCTGTGTGCGGCTACCACCTGAGTTTCGATTCTCCTTGCTCCTACAGAACCGCTTTAACATTGCGTCAAGCAATATGGCGAAAAGCAGATGCTCGCTGGCTTGTCTCGGGAATTCCCGATGTCTTCTATACAGACAATGGGTCTGACTTTACCTCCAAGCACATGGAACAAGTAGCCGCTGACATTAAGATGCGGCTCATTTTCAGCACGCCTGGAATGCCACGCGGGCGTGGAAAGATGGAGCGGTTCTTCCTCACTGTCAACGAATTGTTTCTGTGCCATCAGCAGGGTTTCATGGCTGGCAAGGAACAGTCAAAAGCTGCACTTTCGCTTCCGGAACTGAGAAAGCGTTTTCACGAATGGGTTGCGGGCGATTACATGGCGAGAATTCATGCCGGCATTAGATGCTCTCCAAATGAAAAATGGACAGAAAATGCTTTTTTACCGCGGCTGCCGGATTCACTAGAGCAGCTAGATTTGCTGCTGCTCACAGTGGCGCGCACACGTCTTGTTCATCCAGATGGCATTCGATTTCAGTGTTTCAGGTACTTCAGTTCGACGCTTGCTGCCTACGTCGGCGAAGCTGTCGTCATCCGCTATGACCCGCAAGACATGGCTGAAATTCGAGTGTTTTACAAGAACCGATTTCTCTGTCGGGCAGTTTGCAGCGAACTCGAGACGGAATCCGTCTCACTTCAAGAAATTACTCGAGCTCGCAACGAACGTCGGCGAGAGTTGAAACGTGAGATCACAAGCCGCAATACGTTGGTTTCCAAATATATCAATGTACACAAGCCTGAGTCCGTAGTCTTACATACGGCTCAAATTGCGGGAACTTCAGCAACTGAACTAAAACGATATGAAAATGACTAGAACGCGTGAGATTCCAAAACCATTGCCAGTGCTAGACATTAGTGATCCTTCCTTTATTGCAACAAAGGAGTTTCGCAAATTCGCTGAGTTTTGTGATGCTTGCAAGAAGAGCCGGTACATAGGGCTTTGCTACGGTCCACCCGGCGT
Source organism: bacterium (assembly GCA_041911975.1). Lineage (GTDB taxonomy): Bacteria > Cyanobacteriota > Vampirovibrionia > Obscuribacterales > Obscuribacteraceae > QKMZ01. The sequence goes on from JAYRNY010000824.1 coordinate 3,035, forward strand.
GGGGAAAACCTATGCAGCGACACAATATACGCATTGGGATTTAATCGAGCAATGGCAGGAGTGCTTCAGCGAATATTCCGCTCCCGCCGCGGTCCAAACCTATGACACGGTTCTGGTCACTCCAGGAGTGTCGGAGAGCCCAAGAGAAATACAGACGCAGATTACAAGAGCCCGGTTTTGGCTACAGCATTTGATCAGTGCTTCATACGGAGCAGAAGAGCCAAGCGTTACAGGAAAAGGAGACCAGACTAAGCTGATCATCATTGATGAGGCAGATCGGCTGAGTGCTCTGGGCATTGAGCAAGTGCGCGCAATTTCTGATAGAGAGAAAATTCCCGTTATCTTCATCGGCATGCCCGGAATCGAAAAGCGTTTTGCTCGCTATGCTCAGCTATATTCGAGAATTGGTTTCGTGCATGAAGTGAAAACATTGAGCGAGGAAGAAGTGCTCTTCATCGTTGAAAGAAAGTGGGAAGAACTCGGTTGCGCATTCAATAAGGACGACTTTGTGGACAATGAGGCTCTGGCAGCCCTGGTGAGAACAACACATGGCAATTTTCGACTCATAGGTCGTTTACTTTGCCAGGTGCAGCGGATTCTGGAAATCAATGGGCTGAGCCTCATTACGAAAGAGGTCATAGAGGCTGCGCGCAAAAACCTTGTGATTGGGGTGGAATAGTCGTGGAGTAGTGCCAACTTTGTGCAAAGACCGGTGCCTACATTGGTGAAAACACACAACTTGCATCGAAAAACATGCCCACATATACTGAACAATATATTCAACTAGAAAGATTTTGTTCAATGCCCGGTCAAGCGGTAATTCTGAAGGACAAGGATATCCAAAACATATTCCAAGTCGTTCCGTCTCTTCGAAACAAACTCATTTTTGCCATCGGTATATACACCGGACTACGAATCGGCGAAATCATTCGTCTGGAGACCGACCAGGTCCTCACCGAAAACGGCACAGTCCGCAACAAGCTAGTTGTTAAGCGCCTCAAGAAGCGCGCCACCGTATACAATGACATCCCGATTCACCCGAAATTGAGATCGTACATACGAGAATACGCATTGTCGACAACATTGGGGACCTGGCTATTTCCATCAAGCCGCTCGGAGAGCGGGCACATCGAGCGAGTCCAGGCGCATTACATTATGCGCAGTGCCTTTGACGCTCTTCGGATCGATGGCTCAAAGACGCACTCGATGCGGCGAACGTTTCTAACGACTCTCAGTCGAATGGGAGTGCCGCTCAGAACCATCCAGGAAATGTCAGGGCATTCATCGCTGTCGCAGTTGCAGGCATATTTGGCCGTTGATCCGGAAGACACTCGTGATGCAGTGCACCGATTGAAATATTGACTGTGAGGAGTGCGTTGGATTTTGACCTCAAAAAATGCAAAAATTTTGAAAGGTATTAGTCGACACAAGACGTTGTCTTCTGTACCGATGCTTGACGTCACAGCGGGTTTAGATGCGCCTCGTCTGGAAGGTGAATGGTTCAGACTCGGCACATATACTCGTGAGAAGCAAAAGCACTTTCTTGGGGCGAGCGAGTCGATTGTTCGTCAGTCAATTCTCATGCATCCAGGTGAGTTCCAGGAGAACTTTGATAGCTTTGACGAAACTCGACATTGTCTTGATGGGCTGGGAAAGCCAATGTGGTTTAGGGATAGTACGAAGAGAAACACACTAGTCTATCTGCCCTTCAATCTGTTCAAGTTTCCATGGTTCGAGTGTTACGCCGAGCCAGTTGTTTTTGCAATAAAAGAGAAGGGAAGGATGGACTTGTTTATCAATCCTGACATAAGTCTGCTCTTTAGACTTGAGAAAATTCAAGATGAGCACGATGGTTGGTATGACCCGCACAATGGCAAAGAGGTCTTAAGAAAAGAAGTCATCGATGGTAATGAAGTTGCTTACGAAATACGTTGCAGTTATTTGGCAAGATATCTCACGATTCGGCAAATGGTGCTTGTTGTAGGGCTCTTCAGAAGTTTAGAGGTGTTGGATCCATCGGAAAGTGTGATTCAGAAAGTTGAAACTGGAAAAGTGACGCTTGGATCGGCATCGGAAGGCTCAAAAGCGTTGATTGATAGTTTTGCAAATGTGAAAAGTGATCGGAGAGACCAGGCTTTTGCAAGACGATGGTTGAATTTGTGGTTTGAAATTGAACCTGAAAAAGTAGACGTTGATGATCCGCTGTCAGATGAACCTGGATTTGATGTTTTTTCAATGACGCTACCAACGCGCTCCGGCGATATAGCGCCGGGAAGATTCACAGATTTCAAAGGCAAGAAAAAGGGACATTTTAAGGGCTGCGACGGTTCAGACATGGAGACCGTGTATTTTAGTCAGGAAGTTCTACA
>JAYRNY010000825.1:0-5082 GCA_041911975.1 bacterium
ATCCCGATTGCCGTGTGCGACCGCCGTAAGATAGATCAGATGCTGGGCCGAGACGCACGCCACCAGGGCGTTGCCGGGCAACTCTCCGCAGTCAAGCAGTTGGACTTACGAGAGTTTCTTTCCCGCATCAGAGGAAAGGATGGGCAGCTCACGGAAAATCCTTGCGTTGTTTTGCTGGACGGAATCGAAGACCCTCACAATCTGGGCGCTATCGTGCGTGTTGCCGAAGCGTCCGGTGCCAAAGCAGTGCTGGTGCCGCAAAGGCGCTCGGCGCAAGTTTCGGGCACCGTCTCGAAAGTGAGTGCCGGTGCGCTTGCCTTCATTCCAATTGTGCGCGTGCACAATCTTGTCAATGCTGTTGAAGACTTGAAGAAAGCCGGGTTCTGGGTAGTCGGTCTCGATGTCAGAGGCGGTGAAGAATTGTTCGATGCAGATCTGGTTCGTCCCCTGGCAATTTGTGTGGGGGCTGAAGGAAAAGGGCTCAGCCGGCTGGTTTCGGAACACTGCGATTTTAATGTCAAGATCCCGATGCCCGGCAAGACCGAGTCTCTCAACGCTTCTGTCGCCTGCGGAATTGTTTTGTTCGAAGTAGTCAGGCAAAAGCGCACCAAAAGACTGTAGGGTCGACGGCATGCGTCGACGGTTTCGTATGTAATGCCTATTCGAAATTCGGACCGGGCTACGCCATCATGAACCCTACTGAAAACTTGGCGGGCGGCATGTAAGCCGCCCCTACTGAAAACCGTGATGAGCTGCGGGATCTGTTCAAATTGCGCAACATTAACGAAAAAATATTTCTTCATTGTGTCGCTATTTGACGTAAGTGCGAGAGTTATTTGACACGATTAAAGCTAAGCTAGTAAGATCTTGCATCGCTTGCATCCGGTGCTGGTGTAGCTCAATGGCAGAGCAATGGTTTTGTAAACCATAGGTTGCGGGTTCGAGTCCCATCACCAGCTTAGGGGCGGATGTCCGAGTGGCTAAAGGAGACGGGCTGTAAACTCGTTGGCGAAAGCCTACACTGGTTCGAATCCAGTTCCGCCCAATTTCCCCTCCCAGTAATGGGAATTCGGTGATGCAAGCGCGTGCAACCCTGGTGACGGTGGTAAAACCAGTTTCAATCTAGACACTTCCCAGCCAAGGTCGTGTTTAGGTGGGGTCTGGAGTCCGGTCAAATCGAAAGACCAGATCGGGCATATGGTTAAGTTGCACGTCAGCGTTACAAAGATCGGTGGTTACATATGGAACGGCCGTTCTGGGGCGCTAGAATATGCCCCGTGCCTATGTAGCACAGTGGTAGTGCACCCCCTTGGTAAGGGGGAGGTCGCCAGTTCAATCCTGGCCATAGGCTCCATTTTTTATAGAGCGCGTTTCTAGCGTCGCAAATTTAAAGAAGAAAACGCGTTCTGCGCGTGTAGGGGACAAACCAAAGTAAGTCAGCAGTTCAACAAGTTAAGGAGAGTTGTAGGATGGCCCGCCAGAAGTTTGAAAGAAACAAGCCGAATGTAAACATCGGCACCATCGGCCACGTTGATCACGGTAAAACAAGCTTGACGGCCGCAATCACTCTTTGCTTGTCCAAGCAAGGAAAAGCAAAGTTCAAGAAGTACGATGAAATCGATGCCGCTCCGGAAGAAAAAGCCCGTGGTATCACAATCAATACCGCACACGTTGAGTACGAGACAGACAATCGTCACTACTCACACGTGGATTGCCCTGGTCACGCCGACTACATCAAGAACATGATCACCGGCGCCGCCCAGATGGACGGAGCGATTCTCGTCATCTCCGCCAACGACGGACCGATGCCCCAAACTCGTGAGCACATCCTGCTCGCCCGTCAGGTAGGCGTTCCTTACATCGTCGTCTTCCTGAACAAAGTCGACCTCGTCGACGATCCGGAATTGGTCGAGCTCGTCGAAATGGAAGCTCGTGAATTGCTCTCCAAGTATCAATTCCCCGGCGACGACATTCCTTTCATCAAAGGTTCCGCAACCAAGGCTCTGGAAGGCGATGCCGCTCAAGAAGCAGTTATTGGCGAATTGATGAAGGCTGTAGACAGCTACATCCCGACTCCCGAGCGCGAAGTCGACAAGCCGTTCTTGCTGGCAGTTGAAGACGTGTTCTCGATCACCGGTCGCGGTACCGTAGCTACCGGCCGTGTCGAGCGCGGCAAAGTGAAAATCGGCGATGAAGTTGAAATCGTCGGCTTGCACGAAACCAAGAAGACCACCGTCACCGGTATTGAAATGTACCAAAAGACGTTGGAAGAAGGCATCGCAGGCGATAACGTCGGCGTACTCCTTCGCGGTATCGACAAGACCATGATCGAGCGCGGACAAGTTATCGCTAAGCCTGGTTCGATCAAACCGCACACCAAGTTCAAAGCTGAGGTTTACATCCTCTCGAAAGAAGAAGGTGGACGTCACACCCCATTCTTCCCCGGCTACAGACCGCAGTTCTACATCCGCACAACTGACGTTACCGGCTCCATCACTCTGCCTACCGGCGTTGAGATGGTAATGCCCGGCGACAACGTTGCCATGGACGTCGAACTGATTCAACCAGTCGCTATCGAGCAAGGTATGCGCTTCGCCATCCGCGAAGGCGGCAGAACCGTAGGCGCCGGAGTTGTTGCCTCGATTACCGAGTAATCAACTTCGTCGAACAAATATTTAAAGGGCGGCGCTCAGCGTCGCCCTTTACTTTCGGGATCAAAAAAAGAGGCAATGCAATTGCATCGCCTCTTTTCTATTCGATGTTTTGCTCAGCGCGGATCGCCCGACCATTCCTGTACCTTAGCATCGAATGCTTTGGCCGCCATGCGACTGAGCGTGATGATTGCTTTTCCATACGCCGACTGTTCAAATTCCGGCTTTTTCAGTTTCAATCCTGATTCAACGATTTTTTCATCAAGATACAATGCCCGATCGGAAGTGAGGATGACTCTAGCAGTGCTTTTTCTCGCCAGCTGAATTGACAATGAAATATTCATTGGTGTATTCGGCGCAATACTAAAGGCAATGAGATTAGCGCCGACAACAAATTCGCTCGGTCTGAATTTGACCGGCGAGGCACTGTTTTCGGGATTGACGATGTGAAGCACGGGGCTCTTAGCAAACTCCTCGAGAAGGACATCATGCATTACGCGTCTGGGCTCATCGCTTGTGTGTTCTTGCATGCTTTCCCTGGTAGCAAGAACAGCGTCCACCTTCTCACCGGCATAAGCCGAAGACTGCACAAGGAAAAAAATGACAGTCATGCAGAGGATGTTAACCGTGCTTTTGCAGTGTCGCTTTAGGTTCATGACTAGCAAACTCATGTTTGAAAATTCCTTTCTCTTGGAGCAAGGGGATGGTGTTGGCACCATCCCCTATGCTTTAGTTTTGTCCTAGCTGAGTCTAACTTTTGGGTTTCCTTTCACTATCTGACCAAGGCGATCAGAGAGCGAGCGATATCCGAGAACGCTCTGTTGAGAGCGGCGGATTGTCCGGCTCCTGGCGGGATCAAGTAGAACTTGCCGCCGGAGTTGTTGGCGATTGGAGTCAAGGTGGAGTTCATACTTGGAACAAGACCTGGAATCTGAGCCAATCCGATGCAGTAGATCGGTATGGTCAATGCGCCCGCCTTGAGGGCCGTTTGCGAGCCACCACTGCCGGTGAAGTTGGGACCGGTGTCTGCAGTCGGCAGACCGTCTGTGAAGAGAACGATTGCGCGTCTGGCACCGATACGGCTGAGTGTTTGCGGCGATGGCCATGTTGCAGTCTCATTGGGTGTGGAAGATCTGGTCAACCAGTTCATAGCCTGGTTGAGCGATCCGTTGATGTCCGTGTTTCCATCATTGGTCAGGTTAGGAGTATAGGTTGTAGGCAACGTCGGAGGCAAGGGCAAAATCGCATTGATTGTAGCGAAGTTGCTGCCTGCCGATCCTGGCGTTGTGCTGAGCGGAACCCAGGGCATTTTCACTGGTACGGTCGCTGTTGTCGGTATTGTTCCTGCTGCTGGAGGTACTGGGAATACATGGTTTTGGTTGGTATCTATTGCCTTCGGATTGGCGGTGGTATTTTCGTCTGTCGAGAATCCAACCAATCCGAAGTGCGCGTTGACGGCGTTGTTGATGATCTGGAAGAAGTTTGCAGACGATGACTGCGCATCATAAAGAGGATGTCTGTGGATGTGAGCCTGCTCCCAGTATGTTCTGTAATATCCGGACTGCGGCGTGATGCCCCAGCCGCCGTAAGGTACGCTGGCGTTGGTAGCGACAGCAATGCTTTCCAGGTTGCCGCGAGCTGCTTCAACAAGCGATCCTACGTTGGGGAAAGGCAAGCCACCGAAGTTTCCACCCAGGAAGGTGGGGTTTTCATCGAGATTCACGACGACATCGGTGAATGTGTCTGTTCCAACTGTTGACGAGGCTTGTGGAGCTCGTTGGTTCTGTGTTTGACCGCGGCGAGCAAAGCTGTATGTTCCCCAACGGGCAGACGACAAATTCTGCGGGTAGATGCAGTTGAAACCTGTTCCCGTCAAGCTGACTTCCTGCGAAGCAGCATAGAGAGTATCGTCGGCTTTGACTGTATAAACCGTATTGCCGACAGCAGGAGAATAACGATCGACCATTGAGATCATTGTGGAGTCGTCGATAGATCCGGACAAGTCGAAGCACAAGACAACGTCGAGCATGGAGCCGCCGCCGTTGCCGATCGCGACCACCGCTGCCAGAGTTGAATTGCCCAATCCGATCCAGCTGCCTACCAGCGGAGGATAGGCATATGTGCCCGAGACGCGGAATACTTTCTGGTCGCCAGGCGTGCCGGTTGGTACGCCTGTTTCCGGGTCGACCCAGGTGAAAGCCATGTTTGCGGTATTGGCAGCTCCTGGCATTGAGGGGATCGTAGTACCTGTCGACCAGGTCGTCTTGCCGCTCAATGACTTATCCAGAATATAATTCTGTTCCATCATCCACTGTGCCGTTTGCAGTGCCGCTGCTTGTGCAACTGCCTGGTTTGTCGTCTGGGAAGATGCCAGTCCGGCAGCTCCACCCAATGCCGCAATATCTACGCAGTGCTGGAATTGCTGGCAGCA
>JAYRNY010000826.1:0-3522 GCA_041911975.1 bacterium
AAAAAAGGTTTCAGGGTCGTTCGGCACCGAACTCGGTGTTGCCCTTCTGCGTCTCATCAAAGCACTTTTTTGACAAAATCACAGCCGCAATTCTCCACCTGCTCTTGTCGATTGACAGAGCGCGAGTCGCAAATTGAATTGGTGGGATTACGGCACTATTAAGTTTGTGCCCAAAGGACCTATAAAAGAAACGCGCGAGGTCAATCTTGCGGTTTTGAAAAACCCTCATAAAATCAGCCTTTTGGCTGATCGCCGCCTCTTGTTTAAATTAAGTATTGGTAATAATCTGGGTGACCAGCGGGATTCAGCATCTGAATCGCCGCGCAGGCGCCACTGTTCATGCAGAAACAGGCAGCTTCAGCTGCGTGGCTATTCGCGGACATGAGCCGGTCGCGGAGCCGCCAGGTGTGTGTGTGCGGGAGGCTGGCGGCTCCGCAATAGCCCTATTCGAGGAACGCGGTTGAGGAAAAGCATTGGCGAGTTGTTTCATCTTCAACAGGTAAGTGACCGGTTGGAAGAAGTCCGCATATTTGACGAGCAGCTCGGGGCTGCGGTTGACCTCGGGCCAGCGCGCTTCGTCTATCCAGACACGTTTGACATAAGGTGAAAGCAATTGGATCAGCCGCTCCGTGTCGTGGGGAAGGAGCGGTGCCAGGGAAGCGAATACTTCTACTCCGGCACGGCTGAGAGCGCGGATGAGTTCTAGTCGGCGACTGATTGTTGGAGCCTGGGGCTCGAATTCTCTGGAAATTTCATCGCTGTCGGTTGTGATGCTTACTCCTACGGAGACTCTGTCTTTGAATTTAGCTAAGAGCTCAATGTCTCGCATCATCAGGTGGCTGCGCGTGTGAATGGTCAGCCTCTTGGGCGGATAGCTGAGAAGCTCTTCCAGGCAGGCTCGTGTAACTGCATATTCCAATTCGGCATATTGATACGGATCGGTAGCCGAACCAAAGAAAATGCGGCTGCCGAACACTTTGTGCCTGTCCCTGAAAATGAGTTCGGCTGCGTTGGTTTTTACTTCCACCCAGTTGCCCCACTCAGAAAGGGTGTGTCGGGCATTGGGGAATTTCGGCACATAACAGTAAGAACAAGCAAAGGCGCAGCCGCCATACGGATTTAACGTGTAATCATAACCAGCCGCAAGAGACCCCACCTTTTGAGGTGTAAGTATTGATGTCGCTGTAATTTCGCGAACGTAAACCAAGCCGGCCTGTCCTTTCTACTTAACCCATGGTCTGGGAAAGCCCGTCAGTTGCGAATTTCGATTTCTTTAGCTGTAAAACAGAGTGTACCATACGAGTGTATGGCATGCAAGCATATTAGCTGATGAGATCTATACTGATGAATCTGGCGCCGATATATCGGCTCGCCGGGCACTGGCTTGAAGAAAATGGAGCAGGCATATGGCTGAGGAAACCCGGACAGAAACAGATCTCGACCTGGAAAAGGAATTGGCGGACTGGCTGACGGTTAGTGAAATGGGGCATGCCGCCTACGGGCGTCGCAAGCTGGTGCCGGCCGAATTGAAGTTCAAGGAGGCTGTGGAGATTGCTGAAAAGCTCTGTAATGCGCCGGCATATAAAGATGATGAGGAATTGAAAGGCAAGCTCGCCAAAAGTTTGAACAACCTGGGAGCCGTCTATCACGCCCAGGGTAAATTCGCACTTGCAGAGGAGGCATACAAGAAGGCTCTCGACCTGAAAGTTCAACTGTTCGGCGAGGAACACTTCGAGACAGCGCCCTTGTACCAAAACCTTGCCGCCTTCCACAGTGCCCGAGTTCAATACGATAAAGCCGAGCCCCTATACCGCAGAGCAATCTCTATAAAGGAAAAGCATTACGGCGAAAACTCGCAAGAGTTGCTTATACCGCTGAAAAACTTGCTCATGCTCATGCAAAAGCAAGAGCGCAAGGACGAAGCTGCTTCTCTAGAGGCACGCATCAAAGATATCGAGCCTCCGCCTGTCAACCCGGGTGACATCTGGCAAAGCGTTCAACTGATCAAGAAAGAGAAATAGGATCAAAATTTTCTCTCAAGTCTTTTGCGAACGCCTGCGCCGTTTCGTAGCGATCAGCTGGGTTTTTGTTCAGCCCTTTGAGCAATACCTGATGCACTGCGGCCGGCAAGGTCGAATTCTCGATCGTGCGCGGTTTCTTTGATGAATGAGCTTTCTGGTAGTCTTCTACAGACTGTTCTGAAAATGGCGCCAAGCCGGTTAGCAATTCAAATGCCAGACAAGCAAGTGAATAAACATCGGAACGCACTTCGATCGCCTGCTCACGGGCCTGCTCTGGGCTCATGTACGGCGCGCCATCGAGAGATGTGAGCTCTTGCGGCAACACCGTATCCTGTCTTTGAGCGCCGGAAAAATCGACAAGCGTCAGCGAGATCTTGTCACTATCGGCATTTCCAACCAGCACATGACCGGGCTTGAGATTGCCATACTTGATGTCCAGTCCGTGCAAAAAGGCAAGTATTTCCGCCAACTGATCGATAATCTGCAGTGCTAGAAATACCGATGGATTACCGACGCGATCGAGCAATTCCCTGAGACTTTGTGCTTCAACGGGTATCATGATTATGTAAGGGTGTCCGCTCGTGGCAATCCCAAAGTCAATTGTATTGGCAATACGAGGATCGTTCATTCTGGACATGGTTCTTGATTCCTCTTGCAGTCGCTTGACCTTGAGAGTATTTTGGCAGTGCTCGCTTTTGAGTATCTTCACCACGACTTCTTTGTCCATCAAAGAGTGCTTTGCCAAAAAGATATTTGCTGATTGCCCTGAGTGAATCAGCTTCAAAAGGTCGTAGGAGCCAAGTGCCGAACCAGCCTCCGGAGCATTTCCTTTAAAATATTGCGAGAAATCTACCTCTTGCGGCTCCGGTTTTTTGTACGGCGCATCAGGGTTGGCTGCATTGTGTTCCGCGATTTTCTTGCGGATCATATTTGCCAGGGTCAATGGCTGGTTATCGTCTCTATCATCCGATGTGCCCGTCAATGTATTGCTCCTAGCCCAAAGGCAGCGAGAAGTAAACGATAGTGCCGCGTCCGGCGCCGGATTCAGCCCAGGCTCGCCCGCCGACACGCTCAACATTGTTGCGGGCCAGATACATCGAAAGTCGCGAACTGTAAGTGTCTTCGGAGTGCTTGCCTTGAATGAAGCCGGAGAAAACATCGGCGATTTCTTCTTCGGGCAAAGACGGTCCCGAGCTGGAAACACCGATGCGCAGCTCCGAGCCTTTTGATTGCGCTTCCACTCGGACACGGCCGCCCGGAGCAGTAATAGTGATCATTTTTTCCAGCATGGGCAGAAGGATAGCTTTGAACGTTTCCTTATTGCCGCTGATATTCGGCAGTCCAGGCACGCTCTTGTAGTCGAGCGCCAGCTGCCGATCTCGCGCCAGTGGTGCGGACTCCTCCAGGCACTCGGCAATGACGCGAGTGACCATGATCTGCTCTCTTTGTGTCTGTACCGCCGGCGCTGGCACGAAGCCGCCGTACATCATCAGCAAGCTGT
>JAYRNY010000827.1:0-2087 GCA_041911975.1 bacterium
GGCACCCAATAGAGTGAAACTCTTAGCGAACCATTCTCGAATTGTGCACAATGCCCTGGCGGCAAGCGAAAAATGTCTTTGAAAATGGTGCGCGGCGACGGAATTATATGGAAATACAAGTAATCAAAAATGGCCTGCGGATCGATTTCCGAAGTCGAGTCCGCCAATTCGTCAGCCCTTGCCGCAAAACGCAGTTCGCCATCAACAACGCGGTAACACAGACTCCGAATCGCAAATCGGTCAACCGCAAGAAAGCCACGCCCGGCCGCATCGAAGAACCCGACGGAAAAATCACCGGAAACATCTTTCACCGCGTCCCTGCCGCCAGCACCGATCAAACGCCGCCAAGCCGCAAGATTGCCTTCACTTCTTGCGAGCGCGGCAATCTCCCGCGAGGAAAACTCCGGGCTGCCCTCCACGAGAGAGTCATTGATATTCAACATAAAAACATCCTGGCGATGCCCGTCGCCTACTGCATTGCGCCCGGGCTGAGCGCTCCACCTTTGAGCGCCCGTATGGAACGGGGGTGTTTATACTCAGCCGTTGGTCGGAGTCCGACCCCATCAACCGCGTCGACCATGACAGCCTTGCCAATCAACTTTGAACCAGGCCTAAGATGGAAATCCTCACGGACGGCCAGCACAAACTCATCCAGATCAACGTTGAAATTGTTCCGATAATCTCCCGCCGCGCCAGACTCCAGCGTGCTCTTGCCTACCAGCAGGTTATTGATCGCCACTACACTCGCACCTCCTCTGACACGCAAAAACTGTCCACCCTGGGGACGCATATCCACCAGAGTATTGTTGACGAGATAGAGCCGGTTTGATTGGGAGCGAAAGCCTTCCGCCCCAAAAGAAATGATGTTGGGATTTTCGGTCGTGGAACTCTGTTGGATCAGATTGCCCATCACATAGGCCACGCCACCGCTGGGGAACTCCAGTTCATAACTGGCCGTGCCCCCGATCTCGTCGGTCAGACGATTATAAAAGATCAGGTTCTTGCTCGCCCTGCTCTTCAAAAGATGCCCGACCTTTGCATGGTGAAAATAACTCCCGGTCACCTTCAGCACTCCGATGGCACCTACGTACAAATTGTGGCTCTGTCCATCCCCAAATCCGTTGTTACCAAATTCACTGTTGAGGATTTCAAGCGCCGAGTCCGCATCGCTGCCCGTCAAGATTCCGTTTTCATTTTCCAGAAATCGGCAATTCTCAACCTTCAGGTTTCCTTTTTCAAACCTGATTCCGGCACCATTTCTGTCTGAAACTGCCGCACCAACAAAATCGAAACCCTCTACCGTAACCTTTCCACCGCGTATAACCCAAATACCTTTTGACTCCGCAGATGCTCCTTGCGCAATGAGTCGGGCGCGCCCATTCTTTGCCCGCAAAGTAAGATCATTCTGCGTCCAGACAGCCACATCCCCCAAGTAGTCACCGCCGTCGACTTCGATAATGTCGCGATCTTTGGCCATAAGTGATGCAGCCGATAGCGTCTTGACTGTGCGCTGCGCGCCGACTTCAATGACTCTTCCGGGTTCAAGCGCAGTAACCGGATGAACTGCAAGCAAACCCGCGCCAAGGAAACCACACGCGGTCAGCAAAACCCGTCGATAAATCTTGCGAGGATTTTTCGAGGGAAGAATTGGTGATGTCGCGCTCAAGAAGTTAATCAGCATGAAAGGCTACCCCTTTGAACGCCGGGAGAAGCGTCAGGAACCAACAAGAATTGGAATAGTCCGCAGCGACCAAGGGCCAACGCTTCCTGATTGTTCGATATGCAAGCTGCCTAGTTTGCCGGGCTTGCAACCTGCGCGCTGCCATCATCTCTCCTCGTGGCAGGCTCTCGCCATTTTCCGGCCCTTTTCAGCTTGTCTCGTAATCCCGGCAACGGAAATCCCGACTCATAGGCGCGGTGAGCAAAGGACAACGCCTTATCGTATTCGTGCAAGTCAAAATAGATAAGTCCAATATTGTAGTTTATGTTTGGACTATCTTCTCCCAACTGAACCGCTTTGTTCAATTGATTAAGCGCTTCAGCCTTCTTTCCAGCCTTGTAGAGATAAGAAGCGTAAATTGTTCTGA
>JAYRNY010000828.1:0-6021 GCA_041911975.1 bacterium
ATTTGGCTCGATTCCCATGCCCAGGCTAAGAAAAACGACCTCCGACCCAAAAAGGAAAATTCGCCTGAGTCCTCGTTCCGGGGCGGCCGTGACGCGTTTCAAGCGTTCATCGGTGGACTTTGTCGAACCTGTTCGCGAGCTGCTTATGCGGCGAATTGCAAACGAGATCGACCGGAGAGACTGGACACAGGCGCAAGCGGCAGAATTTCTCGGCGTGACTCAGCCGCGCATCTCCGATCTGATGCGCGGCTTGACCGGCAATTTCACCATCGATGCGCTCGTTCAATGGAGTGGATTGTTTGGATTAGAGCTGAAAATTGACACCGTTTGTGGTGGCCAATCCGAAAGCCTGTATGCCTGGTTGGATGATAGCGATGACGCTATTTCTTATTACACAAAACTGATTGCCTCCCAACCGCAACACACGGAAAGCTACTGGAAAAGAGCGTACGCGCATCATCAGCGCGGCAATTTCGAATTGGCCGTAGGCGATTACACAAGAGCGATGGAGCTTGATCCACGACTGCAATACCTGCGCATCAATCGCGCCCAATCATATATTTCCCTCGGCCAGTATGGCGCAGCACTTCTCGACTGCGATCGATTGATCGCGCAAAACCCTGATGAACCCGAGCTTGCCGCTGCCTATTTGAATCGAGGACTCCTGCATCGATGGATGCATAACTACAAAGAGGCAATCAGGGATTTTTTAAACGTTTTGAAACTGGAACCAAACAATACGCAAGCACAACAAAATCTCGACAGTATTCGCGAAATTAGTGGAGATTACGCTTATTATGATGAATAGCTACAACATCGATAGAATCTGTACTTCCAGCGCTGAAAAAGCTTTGTCGTTTGCCAGAGAAGAAGCGAAGAGTTTTGGTCATGCCGTTGACGCCAGACATTTGATGCTGGGACTCTTGCGCGAAGGAAAGGGCATCGGCGCCAAGCATCTGAATCAAATGAAAGTCAGTGCCGATTCAGTCCGCCTGCTAGTGAAGGAAGCTCCTGACTCGGGCGAATATTTCAGAGCCGGAGTAGAGAATCATCTGGAACGCGCATTTGAGGAATGCACGCGCCTCGGTCACGATTTCATCGGATCGGAGCATTTGCTCTTGTCCATACTCGATGACGGAGACAACTGCGAAATTTTCAGACGCCTGAATGTAGATGCATGCGCAGAGCGCAGCAACTTGCTGCATCTTCTGGGCACTTGACGAAAATCAAACCGGAGGATGCATGGCATCGCCCCTGCCGTTTTTCCTTAACCGCGGATATCTCTGGCTCGCGAAGACATTTTCTTTGCTTCCCCCGATCGGTTGGCTTTGGCCAGCGCGCCGGCGTAGCAATCGAGCAGCGAGGAGAGTGAAGCGTGGCGTGGACCATTGATCCTTTCGGAAATCTTCACTGCGTCACCGTAGTATTGCGCAGCTTGTGCATTGCTGCCCTGCCTGATGCAAATATGCCCGAGCTGAATTTCGCAATCCAGCACATATTTGCTTCCTTTGCCATATGCGCTTTCGAAGCTGGCAAGCGCATCTTGATAGACGGTTTTTGCTTCGCTCAATTTGCCCAGATTCAATAGACATTGTCCGAGCCCGTCGATTTTTGAAAACGTTTCAGGCTTGGCTGCCCCTAGAGTAGTCTTGGTGATTTCGACAGCGCGGCGGAACAGAGGCTCGGCCATGTGATAGCGACTTTCGTCGCAATACAATTTGCCGAGATTTTCCAGGCTCGATGCTATCGCCATATGGTCTTTCGGCAAGACGCCGTGTCTTAGAGCCAGTGCGCGTTTGTACAATTGTTCCGCCGGTGGGAATTTCTTCGCGTCTTTGCACGAGCCGGCCAATCCGTCGACAAGAACCGCCAGTTCCAGGTAACTACTGGTGGTGGCTTTATTGGTTTGACTTTCTGCTTGTTTCACAAAAATCTCGGCTTCTTCGAGTTCTTTGTGACGGCTGTAGAACTTATTCAAAGTCTCAAAACTGAGGGCAATGTCGCGTTTTTCCTTCAGCTTTTGATCTACATAGCCGCTCACTCGATTGCAAATCGGCTCAGCTTTGGCCGGATTGTTTTTGAGATGGAACTGGCAGAGTTTGGCGACTGCTGAGACTGTGTCGTAGTTATCCGCCCCCAGTGCCTTTTGCTTGATTCGTACCGCTTGCTCGAAAAGCGGAGCGGCTTTTGCATTTTGGTTGCGGAAGGCGTAGAGAACACCGAGGTTCGTCAGTGACGTGGCCAGGCGAATGTCATTTGGTCCAAACTTTTTTGCTTCAGCAAGAGATTGCTCGAAGTTGCGCTGGGCAGCGCCAAAGTTTCCAGACTCGTATGCCTTGGCACCTTCCATCGTCAATTTGTTCCATGCCGAATCATCTGCAAAAGCCGGACAAGACAGGCAAGCGGCAAGCAGTGCCAGGGGCGTCAGTTTATTAAGAACTTTCATTAACCGAATCTGAGATTTATGGGTCGCTTAGCAACCATGAGATTGTAACCCAGACTTAGCCGAGGGCTCTGATAATCTGCTCGTCATTAAATAAACTCTTTGGAGCAAGATCTCCTGGCAACTGGTCTGAGGGCTCAACTGGTGCTTGATTGCCGTCCGCAATCATACGCACGAGCGTGCGGGTGAGAATTGCTTCCTTTGAGGATCTCTCCTGCTCTTGAGCCTTGGAAAATTGCGCCATGACCAGTGACGGAACCATAACACATGACTTCTTAAGCACTTTAGCTGTCCGTTTGCATGCTTCTGAATATGTGATTGCCTCCGGACCCTCGACATTCACTGTTTTTCTTTCCAACTGGTCTTCCAGTAAAGCGGCCATCATTATTGCCACTATGTCGTCGACGGCAACTGGATTGATTTTCTTCTCCAACAGTCCGACTGTCGGAATCATTGAGCCGTTGTCCAGGTGCTGTCTGATGGAAGACAGGAAGCGATCGTTTTTGCCGTAGACGATGGCTGGTTTAAGGATGGTGTAATCGATTTCCGAGGCGCGGATCAATTCCTCGGCTTCCCACTTTGATTCGTAGTACTTGTTGTAGCACTTCGGTCTGGCGCGCTGGCAGCTTACGAAGACAATCTTGCTTACGCCGGCCTTGCGCGCTGTGTGAATGACATTGACCGTCGATTCAACGTGATTCTTGTAGAAGTCACCAGAATGCGGCTCGTAATTGATGCCGGCCAGGTGAGCCACGAGATCGCAACCTTGAAAGGCGCCGAAGAGCTTGTTGGCGTCAGAAAGAGACACGGGGGTGTAGGGAGCATTGGTAAGGCTCCTGATCGATTCGTCGCGATGATTCAACCCGCGCGCCAGAATGCGCGGATGATGCCCTTTGGAAACCAGAGCTCTCGCCAAGTGTGAACCTATAAAGCCAGTGCCGCCGGTAATCGCTACGTTCACGCATGCCTCTCTTGCATCGAATTTTGATTTTGCAGCCGACAAAAACTTTAGCAGCTATTTCATCAGTATGTGCAAATTGCCGTCCGCTGCCACTTTTTAACCTTTTTGCTGTACTCTTATTAGTTCTTCCGGCGACACATAAAGTCTGAGGCTTATTAATGGTGAACACACTTGACACGGTTGACAAGGTAGAGCAAACGATCAAAGAGCTCGGCATTCGCCGCGTGACTGAATCGAAAAATGTCGTCGAGTATGCGCTCGACAACGGATTGAAAGTTCTCTTCTTGGAAAACCATACGTCGCCGGTTATTACCCTTCTTGTTGTTTACAAGGTCGGCAGCCGAAATGAAGCAGTCGGCTACACGGGCTCAACTCACTTTCTTGAGCATATGCTTTTCAAAGGCACGAAAAAGCACAATGCCGAGAAAGGCAACGGCATCGATGACCTTCTCACTCAGATCGGCGCTTATTGGAATGCCACCACCTGGTTCGATCGCACCAGCTATTTCGAAGTGGTGCCCTCCGAATATTTGGAATTGTGCATCGAGCTTGAAGCCGACCGCATGCGCAACTTGCTTCTCAGGCAGGAAGACCACGACTCGGAAATGTCCGTGGTGAGAAACGAAATGGAGCGCGGCGAGAATTATCCGGAAGAAGCGATTGAGAAGGAACTTTATGCCATTGCCTTCCGCGAACATCCTTATCACCACCCGACCATCGGCTGGCGCTCCGATGTGGAAGGCGTTGATATGAATCGCCTGAGAGAGTTCTACAACACTTTCTACTGGCCGAATAATGCCAGTGTAATTCTCGTCGGAGACTTTGAGCCGTCGAAAGCGCTGACGCATATGCACAAGTATTTTGGCAAGATTCCGAAGTCACCACATCCGATACCGGAAGTTTATACGACGGAGCCCCCGCAGGAAGGCGAACGCCGCTTTGAAATTCACCGCGCCGGTGACCTGCCCAAAGTCTGGATGGGCTACCACGTGCCGGAAGCAAGCCACCCAGACAATTATCCTCTGGCTGTAATTCGCCATATCCTCGGTTCCACTTACGAACGGTCCAGTCGCTTGTATAGGAAACTGATCGACTCCAGCATTGCCGCTGAAGTTTTTGCCCGTCATGACGATCTGAAAGATCCAGCGCTGTTTATTCTCGGAGCCACGCTCAATCCTGATGTGGAAATCGAGAAAGCGGAGACGGCTATTTACGAAGAGCTTGAGCGCATCGCCAAAGAGCCCGTCAACGATGACGAGCTGGCTCGTGCACGCAGCGCCAACCGCAAGGGCACGATCTTGTCCAAGGCAGATCCGTCCAGCCTGGCATTCATGCTCGGTGAAGCCGAATCGAAAGCTGACTGGCACTGGCTTATGGATTATGACGACAAGTTCGACAATGTCACTAAAGAAGACATCATGAAAGCGGCGGCGAAGTATTTCGTCAAATCAAATAGAACAGTCGGTCATTTCTATCCTAAGTCTCCCGATATGCCGGACGACGCCGACCTGGAGGACGAAGACGAAGAAGTCGACGAAATGCCGCAAGCAGCCGCCGCTCCTGCCGCCAAAGCGGAGGAGATAAACGTCGCCGAGTTTCTGAACAGCCGCCCACCTGTCGCTAAAGTTAAAGCTTCCAAGTCCTCGACTAAAACGCCGACTTTCGAAAGCCGAGTAATTAAGGAAGTTCTGCCGAACGGGCTGACTTTGTTGCTGCTGAAAAATCCGGGAACTGAGTCCATCGGCATTACTTCGACGACAAAAGCCGGCAAGTACTTCTCGTATAAAGAGCCAGGCGCTTTGCCTGATTTCGCCGCCGACTTGATGACCAAGGGTTCCAGGAACTACGGCAAGATTCAAATTGCCGAGATTCTCGAAAATATGGGCATTTCCGGCAGCCTGGAATTTTCTGTCGATAATTATCGCATGAGCTTCGGTTCGCATCTGGTGGCATCAGATCTGCCGCAATTTACCGACCTGCTCGCCGATGTTATGCGCAATCCGCTCTTCCTGGAAGAAGAGCTGGCGAAAACCAAGATAGAATGGCGCGCCAGGCTGACTGAGGCATTATGCAACACCAGGCTGATGGCCTGGAATGCCGTGCGCCGCAATCTGTATTCGGCAGATCATCCCTTTTACGAGCAAACCTACGAAGAACAGCTCAATGAAATCGATGTGATCAATTCCGCCGATCTCAGCCGCCTGCATTCGCGCTTGTTCGGCCCGAAAGGAACCATTCTTACACTGGTAGGCGACATGGACGTGGACAAGACCATCGCGCTTCTGTCCTCCAAATTCGGAGACTGGCAGGGTAATGAACCTCTAGATATCGAAATACCTAAGGTTGCACTACCGGCAAAACCCAAACGCATCGACATACAATTGAAGGACAAGCGTTCGACTGATTTAATCCTCGCTCATACGACCGAGCTGCAGCGCAATTCGAAAGACTTCTATGCTGCAAAACTTGCCAATGCCGCTCTGGGCCAGGACACAATCACCTCGAGACTGGGACAGGTTGTGCGTGACAAGGCCGGTTTGACCTATGGCATCTATTCGAGCTTCTCGGATACTGCATATGGTGCGGCACCGTGGTCCATATCACTGAGCGTCAATCC
>JAYRNY010000829.1:0-2133 GCA_041911975.1 bacterium
GATTGAGGCAATAGAGGGAACGGACGAAGCAATCAGGAGAGGCGTCCAGTTGGCTGATGGTCCGGTGGTCGTGGTGAAAGTTGCGCGTCCTGTGCAGGATCAGCGTTTTGACATTCCTGCTGCCGGCATGCGCACTCTGAATGCCATGCTCGCCAAAAAGCCAGGCGGTATCTTGGCTGTAGGAGCTGGTGAAGTGATGATGGTGGAGCAAGAGGAAATGATCGATTTCGCCGACAAGCACGATATGTCCATAGTTGCGGTCAGTGGTGAGTAAAGGCGGCGCGCGCAGAGTTGCGGCGGGTGATTTGGCACTAGGGAAAACACTGAAATTCGCAGGTTATTTAAGTCATTTGTTGTTAGAGATACCGGTGCAATAATGTAGGCAAGCCTTATTTTGCATCTCGCCCAGTCTAATTCCTCCGGAGGAATTTTCAAAAGTGTTTGATCCCAGCGCAAAGCGCTTGCAGTTTGCAATTGTCGCAGCCGTTCTGATTGCCGGAACTGTTTTCATAATTCCCTCTTTTGCGGGAAATACGCCTGTCAAAGACGATCCGTCCATGATCAAGACCGAACGTCAGAGCACCGAAGCTGGTGCGGAAGCAGAATACAAAAACGGCAGATTGGTCAGAAAAGTCGATCCCGCTGTTGAGCAATTGGCTCAAACTCAAGCTCTCGACCATTTCGACCTGGCGCGTTTCTATTTCTCGCAGTTCGATTTGAAAATGTCGGAGCTGGAATTGGAAGCGGCGATTATGTACATGCCGCTCATGAAAGCCGCTCACAGAGACTATTGCGTCGTTTCGCTTTTGACGGGACACCCGCTCAGATCTCTGGCCGAGCTGATGATGGTATTTGGATTGGGTGAGCCCGTGCCGCTCAACGATGCTGAAAAGGTGGAGTTGAAAGCGAAGGGTGCCAAACTGCATTATCGCAAGGCTCTCGAATACGGTAGGAAAGAGAAATGGGATAACGCTATTGCAGAGCTGCAATGGGCGCTGGATTTCACTCCCACCAATGCGGCGATAAAACGCTCACTCGCATTTGCTCTGGCCAGCAAGGGCGAGTTCGATATGGCTGAAGACACCTATAAAGACAGCCTCGCCGAAGATCCTGGCGATCCGTATGCGCACGCGGACTTTGCTTATTTGCTGTCGGACAAAGGGGAAGGCAACATGGCATTCAGCCAGCTGGCGCAGGCCGTCAAACTGGCTCCTCAAGCCGCCGCGTTGCATGTCGATTTAGCCTGGATGGCAGAAACCAAAGGCGATTTCAAGCTTGCTTCGTCCGAGCTGGAACAAGCAATAAAGATAAGCCCTGAACATGCCGGGCTGTGGGCGCATCTTGGCCGCGTCGACGAGCGCAAAGGTGACGTCGGGGCAGCGATTGCCGCTTACAATCGAGCTCTGAATGTCGATCCCGGCCAGTTCGAGGCGAAACGCAGGCTGGAAGTAATTAAGGCTGAAGAGGTGAAAAGCAAGTCTGCAGTGCCTGGTGGAGAAGCCGGAGCGCCGGCAGGCACTGAGCAAGAGAACGAGGCGAATCCGGAAAGCCATAAGGGCGCGGATAAAGCTAAAGATACGCTCAAAGGCGGCGCGATTGCCCCCAATTTGAGAACCAGCTCCAAAACTGACCGCAGCATTTAGGACTGTTGCACTGGTAATCTGACCGGCTAGGCGATTTTGCACCAGCACAAGCGACTGCCCATGCGAGCCTGCACGCAATCCCCCCTATTACGCGAGGGCCCCGGGCTACCTCGCGCATAGGGAGCTTCGCGCCGCTTTGGGCAGTACTAGAAGCGATATTCCTACGAGGTCTATTATACATACTTTTGTATGTGTGTCAATCTTTTGAAGCGCTCTGGCGGGCTTTTCGCTCTATTTGAGGCGGGTGACCTTTAGTCTTTCTCGGACTCGGCGGCTCGGCTGCCTGCACCCGTGGACGTTGCTGGACTCTCTCCACTGGGGAGCCTCGTACTTTCCCCAATGACTGGAGCCCTTATGTCACATAAGCTCTATGGCCTAGGTCTTAGGTCTCATCAGGTTCTATAAACGGAGTTTTTGTGACACAGGATAAGCCGGACACTCAAGAAGGCTCGTCACGCTTTGAAAACCAGATGGTCGTAGTCGGAAAGGC
>JAYRNY010000830.1:0-4668 GCA_041911975.1 bacterium
GGAGCCAGGTCTACCTGCAAAATGCCAGGAACAACATCCGGGAAATATGCAACAGTTCGATGAATGTCAGTCTTCAGCATCAGATATGTCGATTTCATGTCCATCCCGGAAAGGAAGTGCATGTTGTCGTCATCCTTTCCGAGCGTGTGTCTCAGAGAATATTCCCGTGGATGCAGCTTGCATTCCTCACTGACGGCGCTGCAGCGTTTGAACTTGCCGAAGCGAAACTTGCACTGCTTTAAAATGACTTCGGACGGGTATTCAGAGTCCTGCTGAAGCGAAAGCAACAATTGATTGGCGCGCTTGGTAGCACGTCCATAGACTACCGCGTGCCCGCCATCAAATTCGGTATCAACACGCTGCCCCAACCACTTGCAGTTTTTTTCGAAGTTGACGTTGAGTTTGCACTTTGCCTGATAATTAAATTGATGGTCCAAGGACACATCAGTCAGTGAGCATGTGCTGTCGTCACCAACAATGATTGTCTTTTCCCCAAAGCGCAGTTTGGCTCCCGGTCTGAGATCCAGCTCCGCCTTTTGGATTTTCAAACTTTGAATCAATTGATGGGTGTCACCGCTAACGACACCAACCTGCAGCAGGTTGACAAAGAATGCCGCGATCCCTCTGACCAGATCTACCTCACCACTGACGGTGCCCTTGTAAAGTGAAATTGTCAGAGGCACCGGTACACCCATCACACTGATTGGGCGTGATACCGAAAATGTCCCGGTGGCATCTCTGGTTGAGATGACGCTGGGATTCGTCACCGGCATTGCAAGTTTTAGATCGAAACTTGTATTGGGAGGAATCGAAACCAGTGTATTACCAAAAGAATATGTTCCGGGCTTGAAGACTCCCGAAGCAACCAATCGAATGTTGGATGTAACCTCGGTGAGGCGTTTTATGCTCGGGTCGGTGACCTGGACCTCGTAATTGACCGTGATTGCTTCTCGGTGGTGGAGCATGCTGCAACCGCAGAACATGGAGCTTGTAAGCAACACAGCCAGCAAGAATCGCGCACTCTCTCTATGTATGCGGGACAACTTCATCACAGAGCCAGTTCGCACCCCCCGATGCGACAACCTTTCAAAACTCGCGTCTGATCAAAACTATAGACCAAATCTATAGTCGCACAGCACCGTGACTGTGTCATAGTGCGGATAGTTTCCGCATGTCAAGATCTTAATAGGTTAGCCGAAGTAAGACGGGGCGTTGCCGGCTTTCCACTTAATGTTGCAGCCGGCGCTGGGCTTTTGGTCCGAAGAGACTGGCTGGCTCTTCAAAACGCTGTCGATAGCCTGGCGAAGATCCTCGCCTGTCACAGGAATGCTGTTGCCCGGACGCGAACCGTCGAGCTGGCCTCTGTATGCCAATTTGCGCTTTTCGTCGAAAAGGAAAAAATCCGGCGTGCAGGCGGCAGTGTAGTCCTTGGCTACAGCTTGGGACTCGTCATAGAGCATGGGATATGAAAGCCCGACTTGCTCCACGAATTCTTTCAGCTTCTCGGGCGCGTCGTCTTTGTAATTTTCGGCATCATTAGACGATATGGCGACGATGGCTATGTCCTCATGAGCATAGTCATTTCCAAGCTTGACCAGCTCCTCTTTCACATGCACTACGTAAGGGCAGTGGCGGCAGGCGAAGATGACCAATAGCGCCTTTTTGTCTGAAAATGACTTCAAAGAGTAGATCTTGCCGTCAGTCACGCTGGGCAAGGAAAAATCCGGAGCCAAAGACCCGAGCGGGCGCATCGTTGAATTCACAAGAACCATGTCAAAACCTCCCTAAAGACAGCTGTCCCCGGTTAAGGCTCAAAGAGCCGAAAACCTTGCCTGGCCGGTATTCAGCAAGAAGAAATTTACCATATAGGCGGCGTTTACAAGTCGATAACAACTTCGGCGCCGTCCCCCTTTATAACTAGGGTCAAAGCCGCGATTTTTACGCGCCCCAGTTGCCCTAGGCACTTTTTTACCAACACCCAAAACAAAGGAGCCACCTAAATGGCATTTCCTTTCCCTGGACATGATCCTGTTAAGCAAGTAGTTGAAGACATTCATCACGCAATAACCCATCATGATCCGGTGAGGGATCTCGCCAGAGGGTTTCAACAACACGACGTCGTTGATGATGTGTTTGCCAGTGTACTCAACGATGCGTATGGACGCCACTCGGAGTATCACGGAAGAAGGCCTCCGCAGATTCATGATGGCTTTTCCATAGACTTCTCAATCGATTTCGGACATGACCGGCATAACCATCGCCATCATCCGCACGAACGCCGCGATCGTCAAAATCCAGATGATCTGCAGAATAGCGACTACGGCTTCGCTCCCCTCGAATTCAATCGCACCTCGTCCGAATTAATGCGCACACTTCACGCTCACTTGAGCGAGCTCAATGTCGGAAAGCACCGCGACTCTGTCACTCGTGATGAATTGAGAAACTACCTGGTTCGGTCCGGAGACTACATCTCACCTCAGGATAAGACCGATCTCTTACTGGTGATGCGCAATTTCGATCGCATTGCCATGTCTGATGGACGGGAAGGCAAAGGCATAACCTTCAAAGACATGGCATTGTTTGTGGTTGAAAACCAGAGAGAAGATCGCATTGTGATGATCGAGCGGCAAAATGAAAGGTTGATACACACAAATGCTCGATTGAGAAATGAGATTAACAGCGGTCGTCCACAAGATGGCGGTCGCGACGGTGGCGACCCACGTCAAACCGGGCGCACAGTAACAGATGGTGGCAGAGTGATCACAGAGAGGAACGGACCAAATCAGCACTTTCTGGTAAGCGGTGCGGATATGCCTCTCAGTCAGGAAGAGTTCAAAGCACACTACGGCATTCCGCAAAATATCGATCTTCTAAAGTTCATGCCTGGCAAACCGAATGATGGTGAGGTGCCAAACTTCTGGTCATCGGAAGTAGCAGCCGGATTGGGCGGACGAGACGACGGCAAACTGCGATGGGACAACCCTAACAAACTTGACGACCCGGCGCTCAACTTTCAGCGCAACAACGCGCAGCTTGCTGAATACTTCAAAAGGTTACCCATCGATCAGCAAACTGAGTTCATTTTCAATTTCGCAAGAACCCAGGAACCGCTTTTCAGAGCGCACGGAATATATCTCCAGTCCGTTGAAAATGAAACGGTCAGCATTCTTGAGCATGGACAAGCGAAAAGAATCGATCTCGTGCAAGACGTGAATAGCGATCACAAACTACTGCAGTGGCTGCCGGTGTGAAGTCTTGCCTAAAACTGATCCGCCCGTATACGGGTATTTATGCTAAGTTTCGGCATTTTGCTCAGCAGCTCTCGTCGTAGTTCATCGGTCAAAAAGCTTTCACTTAGGATTAGATGTTCCAGGTTGTGGAGCTTCTCGATATATGTAATCGATTTGGCGGTAATTTTCGCTCCGACAAGTGAAAGATATCGCAGCTTACTGTTCTGGCATAAGACCTTAACTCCATCATCACTTACTCCAGTAGCGTAATCTAGAACAAGATACTGAAGCTTTGGAAAGCGTGCAAGTTCCTTCAAGTCATTGTTATCGATATCACTATGCATAATACCAAACGACAACAGCGCACTTGAATGCCGGAGAGCTTTGATAATTTTGTGGCTATTTTGAAAACTGGATCCATCTGGGAATTTCGCAAGTATAAGACTCCGCATCTGACTCAGTTGGGGAAGAGCACACAATGCGGCAGTCGTGACTGAATTATTTTGAAGGCTGAGCGACTTTAGCTTGTCAAATCGACCCACATACTGCAGCCCATCATCATTCAAGTCACCTCCCAAAACAGCCAACTCAGTGAGAGACTTCCAATTTCGAATGAAGTACATTGCGTCATTTGTGCGAGCCAGTGGCAATGTCAGTGCTTCAATGCGCAGCCCCTTCATCGAATCAGGTGGAAATCTCGACAACATATTTGCATGAGCATAAGCCATATTAGCGCGAAAATTCAGCCCCCAGTCGCTTTCCCCAGGTATTGCTATTTTCCCACTGGCCTTCATACCAGGAGCCGAGTGGTCGCTTAGCGGATAAAAAGTTCCCAGATCGATTTCCGCAGGAATATTGAAGCTCCAATAGCTTCCACCTTTTTCCTTAACATATTTTGCCACCTGCTCTTCTTTCGGAAGCTTGTTTTTGTCCCGTAGAGCCATTTCAAAAGCTAAATCTCTGGCTTCATCAGCATCCTTTTTGTCTAAAAGCGTATCGCGCTCGTTTTTATTCTCACGCGCTATGCGCTGAACCATAACTGTCTGTGATGTCTCTCCAAATCTTGATTGATATGTCGATCCAGATGGAATTTGCCCACAGTATTGAGAAACAAAGAGAAAAGTCGTGGCTAGCATGGCAATTGAAATCGCATTCATTACCTTGCCCATCTGAATGTTGCCTTTTATATCCGAAGTTTCAACACTCTGCATGAAACCAGCCCAGACGGTCGCAGCGATTACAGCACCAAGTGCGGCAGAACAAAGAGGATAGACTGGAGGCATCATACGAAGAAAAGGAGATGAAATTGCCGCAGCAGCCGATACAGCTAATATCCAATGACATATCACGAGAACATTAACAGATCCGCACGCAGAATCACGGATCAGCTTTGACTGGAATTGTGTGCGTGAAACAAATTCATTAAGTCGACCATTGA
>JAYRNY010000831.1:0-2148 GCA_041911975.1 bacterium
TGAACTCTGCTCAGAGGTAATTACCCGGTCTACATCAAAAGCGATGTAGTACTCGTAGCAATCAATGCAGATCAAGCCAAGCCTGTGCCCGTTAAAGCAAAATAGAGCCACATTGCCATAGGCACAGCAGCCGCGGCTTCTTCTGTCGAACGTGAAATTGATGGAATCAACAGGACATATCAGAAGCGTTCCTCTGCCACCACCCCAGGGAAGATCCTTGTCACAAATGTAAATCTTGCCCTGAGAAGTGCACCGATAAGATGTCCCCAATACCCAATATTCCGGATACTGCGTGTCTGCGACCTTCAATGGTTTTGATACACCAACCTTACAATCCTTGCATTGCACGATCATAACTTCGCCCTCCCGGCTGGTTATCCCAACCTAGCATTAAGAAGTTCCATCGCGCGGAGGTATTACTGAACTAAGAGCAGGTGCACATATCTGTCTGATACCAGCACAATTTGCTGTTCTCGTCATATCCGCTTTAACATTTTCCAGTTCAGTAAAGGAAGCAGAGTCGAACCAATTTCGCAAATGCATCCCCGCACGCGCCGCTCAGCACTAGCCTCTCGCTCAAGTCTTCAACGCCTTCTTGCGCTCTGCCTCCAGCACTCCGAGGCGCTGTTTGAAATTTCCGATCGACCCGGCGTATGAATAACGGGTCCCAACAATGGCTTATTCAGACTCGAACATTCTGCCGATGCCGCCCATCAGTCCGCCGGACTGTTCAGCACTATTGCCGCCCCCTTGCGGTGCGTGTTCGAGAATTCTGTTGGCCAGGCGAGAGAAAGGCAGGCTCTGCATCCATACTGTTCCGGTGCCCTTCAATGTGGCGAGGAATAATCCTTCGCCGCCAAAAATCATGGACTTGAGGTTGCCGGCGCGCTGAATGTTGTAGTCGATGCCTGGTGTAAATGCAACGATGCAACCGGTATCTACGCGCAAGGTTTCACCTCTCATCTCGCGTTTGATGATAGCACCGCATGCATGAACGAATGCCAGTCCATCGCCCTTCAGACTTTGCAGAACAAATCCTTCTCCGCCGAAGAATCCGGCGCCGAGGCGTTGCGTAAATGCTACGTTGAGCTTTGTGCCAAAGGCTGCACACAAGAAACCATCGCGCTGCACCAGTACTTCGCCACCCATTTCGCCAAGGTGCATAGGAATGATCTTGCCCGGGTACGGTGCCGCAAAAGCTACTCTTTGTTTTCCGCGTCCCTGGTTGGTGAAGTGAGTGATCATGAAAGACTCACCAGCAAGCATGCGCTTTCCTGCGCCGAACAATTTGCCCATCATGCCCTGATCGGCGTCAGTGCCATCGCCCATTTTTGCTTCGAAAGCAATGCCTTCTTCCATGTAGTTCATGGCACCAGCTTCAGCGATCACAGTTTCACCGGGATCGAGCTCTATTTCCACGGCTTGCATATCGTCTCCGAGAATTACGTAGTCAATAACGTGTGATTTGATTGTCATGGCTCTTTCCTTTTACAACTGTATCTGCACAGGGACGCCAGTTTAGTGATAGCCCCCCGAGTCTATCACCAGCAGCGAACGCGGATTGTGAAGTCTAATCTACAGATCACGGAACTTCACGTAGGCAAGCTGCCTATGTTTATGCCGGCACCATGGCTCTTACGCCGATTTCGCGCGCCGCATTTCTTCCGGACAGTCCATTAATGCCGCCTGGATGCGTAGCAGCGCCGCACAGATAGAGCTGTGAAATCGGCGTGCCGTATTGAGCGAAGCCAGGCAGTGGACGCAAGTAGAATGCTTGCGCGAGATTTACCTCTCCTCCAGAGAGATTGCCTTCCGTTAAGTGATACTTCGTTTCGAATTCGCGAGGCGTTGTCACCTGGGAATGCTCGATTATGGACTTGATGTTCGGGCAAAAATCGCTCAAATGCTGAACAACCAACTCGCGCAATTGATCGGCTTTTACAGTGCTATGGCAGGGAGCATACTGCATCCAGACCGACATGACGTGCTTACCCGACGGAGCAAGGCTAGAATCTCTCAAACTGGGAACCGTCACTTCCAGATACGGTTGTATCGAGATATCACCTCGCTTGCCGCCATCATATGCCTTTTCCAGATACGCGACGCTGGGAGCCACTACTAGTGTTCCACTAAGTGCATCATTGGTCA